>NBLJ01000027.1 GCA_002084545.1 Desulfobacteraceae bacterium 4572_123
GAAAAATCGTTGTTGCATTATCTGCCGGAACCAGGCGTGCTGGACGAGTTGACGCATCAACTTATTATGTTTGGTTTTCTTTTTCTTTCGGCCGGTATTATCACCGGGGCCGTCTGGGCCAATTCCGCCTGGGGCCGTTACTGGGGATGGGATCCCAAGGAGACATGGTCTTTGATTACCTGGTTTGTGTATGCGATGCTGCTGCATGCCAGGCTTATGCACGGCTGGCAGGGTAAAAGAATTGCCTGTCTTTCCATCTTCGGTTTCATGGCGGTTCTGTTTACCTATTTTGGTGTGAATCTGCTTCCCGGACTGCACAGCTACGGAGCATTGGGGCAGTGAATTTTCCTTGACAAAAATGCAATCTACAGGTAAAAATTTTGCGATTATTTTATTGTATTAACAAAAAAGGATATGGGGCATTTCATTAGCCGGTCACGCAATATTTGCAAGGCATGACAGCGTAACTATTTTTTCTTTTTTGTGACCACATTTGATGATAAAAACAAAATAGTTGCCGATGAAGCCGGAAACAGCAAACAGGCAGACACTGCAGGATATATTATCCTGTTCTTTTTTATCGGACTTGTTGCAAGTCTTGTCCTTGGATGGGTAATTTACCCGAATCTGCTTTACTCCAAAAAGAGTCAGCCGATAGACTTCAATCATGCGCTGCACATGGAAGAGGTCGACAACGGGTGTGAAAGTTGTCATTTTTTCCGCAAGGACGGTACTTTCTCCGGCGCTCCCACGCTCCAGCAGTGCATTGAATGCCATGAAGAGCCCATGGGAGAAACTACCGAAGAACTTAAATTCGTGGAAGAATATGTTTCAAAACAGCGTGAAGTGCCATGGCTGATTTATTCGAAACAGCCGGATTGCGTGTTTTTTTCGCATGCGGCCCATGTTCTGGCGGGCAAAATGGATTGCGTTTTCTGTCATGGACATATCGGTGAATCAGAGAGTCTTAAACCCTATCAGGTAAACCGCATAACCGGATATAGCCGCGATATATGGGGAACCAATATCGGCGGTTTTAAAAAAAATTCATGGGACCGGATGAAAATGGATGACTGTTCCGAATGTCATGTCAGGGAAAATGTCCGTCAAGCCAGCGTGCAGACGGAAAAGGGCGGGTGCTTTGTCTGCCATAAATAGCACCGTATAGACGATTTGCTTTTTACCAGGGCCGGTCTCGAATCTTAAACGTTTTAAAAATCGGTTCCGCATAAATTTAATACAGATGACAAGCTTGATCCTATTGCGTGTAAGGGGTGTATTTTTATGAAAATAGACCGAAGAAGTTTTATGGCACTTATGGCTGGCGGGACTGCCGGTACGGCTCTTTCTCCGCTGCCCTGGAAACTCACCGACGATCTGTCTATCTGGACTCAGACATGGCCCTGGACGCCTGTGCCCGGGGGAGGGCCGGTCAGTACTGTTAATTCCGTGAGTACCCTCTGCTCCGGTGGATGTGGTATCTCGGTCCGCAAGATCGGGGAGCGGGCCGTCAAGATAGAGGGGATGAAAGGGTATCCCGGAAGTGACGGCGGAGTGTGCAACCTCTGTTTATCCGGACTTCAGCTTCTTTATGGCCCGACCCGTATCAAGACGCCCCTGAAACGAACAGGAAAAAGGGGCCAGGGTAAATGGCAGGTAATTTCGTGGGATGAGGCCATTGCCGAAGTCGGCGGACAACTAGACAAGATTCGATCGGAAAGGCAGCCACATAAAATTGCCTGTATCAGCGGTTCGGGCCAGGGAACTGTGCCGCATCTGCTTCAAAGATTCATGAAAGTGTATGGATCGCCTAATTTCTTTTGCACACCCTCCATGGCAGATAGTTACCGGCTCACCCTGAAGATGATGCACGGTGTTCCGGCAACAGTCGGATTTGATATTGAAAATGCGGATTTTGTGTTGAGTTTCGGCAGCGGAATCATTGACGGCTGGGGCCAATCTGCACGGATGTTCAAGGCTAAAAGCCGCCTGGAGGATAATAAGGGGACGCTGATTCAGATCGAACCACGGCTTTCCAGTACGGCTGCCAAGGCGAATCAATGGATACCGGTGAACCCCGGTACGGAATCAATCCTGGCCCTTGGAATCGCCGGTGTGATCATCAATGAATCTCTGTATCATAAAAAATTTATAAAAAATTTTTCATCCGGGTTTGATCAATTCGGGCAGTATGTTACGGCCAATTTTGAAGCCGGTGATGTAGCCCTGCAAACCGGCGTTGAAAAATCGAAAATCATTGCGCTGGCAAGAAAGTTTGCGCGGGCCTCAAAACCCCTGGCTCTTTGCGGTAAGGGACAGGGAACAACACCCGGCGGTATGGGCGAGTTTGTCGCCACGCATGCCCTGAACGCCCTGGTCGGGAACATCAACAGGGATGGAGGGGTGTGGGCCGTGCCTGAACCGGACTACATTCAGTGGCCTACTCCCCAGATAGATGATATCGCCCGCAATGGATTAAAGCAGGGCCGGATCGATGGTGCGGGCAGCCGGGAATATCCCTATGCCGACAGTCTTCCGGACCGTCTTCCCGGGGTGCTCAACTCGGGTCCCGACGCCGCACTTGAAGTGCTGCTTGTTTCAGGGGCGGACCCTTATTATACAATGCCGTCCAGCCAGAAAGTCAAAGAGGCTTTTGGTAAAATTCCGTTGATTGTCAGTTTTTCGCCATGGATGAATGAAACCGCGGCAAATTCCGATATCATTCTTCCGGATCATGCCCACCTTGAACGATATCTTGATATTCCAACGCCGCCGGGAGCCCACAAGCCTGTAGTCGGCCTTTCCAGACCCGTGGTCGCACCTATGTTTGATACCCGGCATGTCGGAGACGCTTTGATCATGCTGGCCAATGCAGTGGGCGGCCCTTTGGCCGATGCGTTTTCATGGGATGATTACCAGGCCTGCCTGAAGGACACCATGGCTGATAAATGGCAAGCCCTGGTTGAGAAAGGGTTTTGGTCGGATACTGATTACACGCCGCCTGCGTGGAAGCATTCCTTCAAGACCGATTCAAAAAAGTTTGAATTTGTCAGTGAAAAAATCAGTTTGAAATCACTGTTTGCAAGGATTGCGCCCGAAGGCGATAAAAAAGCATTTCCCCTGATCCTTATCCCGTATGATACCATGCGTCTTGCAAACGGTGCGATAGGTGATCCGCCATTTGTCATCAAAACAGTATCGGATACCATATTAAAGGGGCAGGATATTCTGGTTGAAATAAATCCTGCAACAGCCAAATCACTCGGCTTGTCCGAGGGGAAATATGCGAAGCTGAGCACGCCGGTGGGGCAGGTAAGGGTTAAAGTACATCTGTTTGACGGTATCATGCCGGAGCTGATTGCCATGCCCAGGGGGCTGGGACATACAGCTTATGATAACTACCTGGCGAATAAAGGTGCAAATGTCAATGCTCTTATCGGTCCGATCGAGGATCCTGTTTCAGGCATGAATGCCGCCTGGGGAATACGCGCCAATCTGGTAAAAGCCTAACTTATGATATGAGGTTCTGATGAAACAAGGACACGACCTGGTCAAAAAATATGGAATGGTCATCGATTTGGACAAATGCACCGGCTGCGGCGCCTGCATGGTTGCCTGTATGTCTGAAAATAATGTTCCTTTCAAGGAGGATGAATCCAATAAACTGGACAGCATTACCTGGATGCGGGTCTATAAGTTAACCAATGGAAAAGCCTATCCGGACACCGAGATCTGCTATCTGCCGCGTCCCTGCCAGCATTGTGAAGGGCATCATGGGCATGCGCCCTGTGTGTCCGTCTGTCCGGCGACTGCCACGGATTATGACGGGGAGACCGGGATTGTGAGTCAGATCTATACCCGCTGCTTCGGTTGCCGGTACTGCATGGCTGCCTGTCCCTATCATGCCCGTTATTTTAACTGGTGGGATCCGGTCTGGCCCGAGGGTATGGAAAAAAGCCTGAACCCCAATGTTTCGCCGCGAATGCGCGGTGTAGTGGAAAAATGCAGCCTCTGTTTTCACCGCTACCAGCAGGCCAGGGACAAAGCAATTTATGAGGGGCGGTCCGAGGTTGCGGAAGAGGAATATCAGACGGCCTGCACGCAGGCCTGTCCCGCCGGTGCCATCACCTTCGGTGATCTGAACAACCCGAAGCATGCCGTACATAAGATCGTTTTGCCGGATAACAAACATGGCGGACGTCCAAAAAATCCGCACGCTTTCCGTCTCCTCGAAAAATTGGGTACCAACCCTAAAATTTATTATATGTCGAGTCGTGAATGGGTCAGGCGAGCCGGTGATAATTATTTGGCCGGCGAGCCAGGCAAAAAGACGGCAAGTCACGGCTGAAAGCTATTTGTGGAAATATTTAAAAGCAATGAAACAGATTTAGGAGCATAACGCATATGGATTCTGCATTAATACCCAGGGGGGTCAAACGTTGTCCTATATGGCAATTCGCATTAGGACTTGGTATAGCCGGCATCATACTGCTGTGGGGTGTCTATGCCATGCTGCTTTGCTGGTTCAAGGGTCTGAATCAGACCAATATGAATGATTATTATGGATTTGCCCTGTGGATCTGGGCTGATCTGGCGGTCATTGCACTGGGTGGCGGGGCTTTTTTTACCGGTTTTTTAAGATATCTCGTCGGCAAGGATGAATTGAAAAACATCATCAATTTTACCGTTGTAATCGGTTTTATCTGCTATAGTTCTGCGCTTCTGATCCTGGCCATAGACGTGGGGCAGCCTCTGAGGAGCTGGTTTATTTTCTGGCACGCCAATGTACATTCCATGCTTACGGAAGTGGCTTTTTGTCTCTCCTGCTATTTTGCCGTTCTGACAATCGAATATATTCCGCTTATTCTTGAAAACCGTCAGATCGACAAGGTACCGTTTTTTCACAACCTGGGGCACAATATGCATGAAATTATGGCGATATTTGCCGCCACGGGAGCTTTTTTGTCCTTTTTTCACCAAGGCTCTTTAGGAGGCGTCTCCGGCGTGCTTTTCGGCCGGCCCTTTGCCGTGAGGGAGGGGGTGCTGATCTGGCCCTGGACCTTCTTTTTATTTACCTGGTCGGCGGCTGCCTACGGCCCCTGTTTTACGTTGCTGGTTACCCGGATAACCGAAGTAATTTCCGGAAAAAAGCTGGTCAAGGAAAATGTCATTCAGTTGCTGGCGAAAATTTCCGGATGGATGATCGGGACTTATATTCTTGCCAAAATCATCGATACCTGGTATTGGGCAACGGTTACAGCCCCGGCCAGGGGATTTTCGCTTATGGATTTCTATTCCAATAACAGTCTTTACGGTATATGGATACTGGTTCTGGAAATAGTTGTATGCGGCATTGTGCCCGCGGCGATTCTCATGACCAGGGCCGGACGGCGTAATCCCACGGCCAGACTGGCAGCCTTTGCTCTCGGTGTGATTGGAGTCAGCCTGAATCGATGGGTGATGGTTTTGCAGACCATGGCAGTCCCTGTTATGACCTTTGATACCTGGCATCTTTACTATCCAAGCTGGCAGGAAGTGGCGACCACGATTTTACCGGTGGCCTATGGCGTTATCCTTATTATGATTTCTTTTCGCTATCTGCCCATATTTCCGCAGGAAGCCGAACTGAATCCTATTGTCACCCCGGATCATCAAACCGGGGAATCCGTTTCCGACCAAGTGCCGGCTGCTGCGGCACAGGACTTAAGCCCGGCTGAATCCTAATCCGGCAGGCAGGGAGGACTTGATATGTTTCCGTTTTCGTTTGAGTGGATATGGGATATGAGTCACATGGTATTTCATGGCGGTTTGTGGTACGCCCTTGGCATTATAGGACTCGGAATGACCTATTGTGTTATCAAGGCTGCAGTTGACACCGCCGGAGGAAAAGACGGCCGGCATCACTGATTGATTTGCCGGTTTTATTTTTTTTTAAGCGCCTGCCACATGACTTCATGGGGCGGCGCTTTTTATTTTAACCGGTAAGGACAAACAAGATCAAAAATCATTTGATTAACCCCCATATACTACGAGAATTGTATCAATAATGGATAAAATTATCGTTAAAGGCGGCCACAGGCTTTGCGGCAATGTGAAAATCAGCGGGGCCAAGAATGCAGCCTTGCCCATCATTATTGCATCTTTGCTTAACGATGGATGGAATACTTTTCACAATGTCCCGCAATTAATGGATATCGAAAGCACAAAGCTGCTTCTGGAGAACCTGGGCGCCCAGGTTGAAACCAGCGGCCATACGGTCCGCGTCAACGCCGCCGGCCTTTCCAGGCATGAGGCCCCGTATGACCTGGTTCGAAAAATGCGTGCGTCAATCCTAGTCTTGGGCCCACTTCTGGCCCGTTTGAAAAAAACCAGGGTATCCCTGCCCGGCGGTTGTGCCATAGGCGCACGCCCCATAAACCTTCACTTAAAGGGGCTGGAGCATCTCGGTGCAAAAATTGGATTGGAGCACGGATATGTCGAAGCAGCAGCTCAAGAGTTAATCGGTAATGAAATTTATTTTGATATGCCAAGTGTTACCGGCACTGAAAATCTTATGATGGCCGCTGTTCTGGCAAAGGGCGAAACCGTGCTGCGCAATGCTGCGCGGGAACCCGAAATTACCGCCCTGGCACAGGTTTTATGCATGATGGGCGCAAAAATTAAAGGGGCTGGAACGTCCATTATCACCATTTATGGGGTTGATTCCCTTGCACCGGTTACGGCGACCATTATCCCAGACCGTATCGAGGCCGGTACATTCATGGCCGCCGCGGCCATCACCGGTGGAGATGTTACCCTGACCGATTGCCGGCCCGATCATGTGGGCGGCATCATCCATAAGCTGAAAATGACCGGTGCCGACATAACAGTGAGCGGGAACACCATTCACATCGTCGGACCCGAGCGAATTGGCAGCGTTGATCTCAAAACATTACCCTATCCGGGTTTTCCCACGGATATGCAGGCACAGTTCATGGTGCTGATGTCGGTAGCACGGGGGCTCAGTATTATTTCCGAAACCATATTTGAGAATCGCTTTATTCATGTCAGTGAACTCAGGCGCATGGGTGCCGACATCACCGTATCCGGCAATACCGCCATGGTGAAGGGGGTTCCTTTACTTTCCGGTGCGCCGGTAATGGCTACCGATCTTCGTGCCAGTGCTTCTTTAATTCTTGCCGGTCTGGCAGCAGCCAATACCACTGAAATCAACCGTGTGTATCATCTGGATCGAGGATATGAAGCCCTGGTGGAAAAATTTTCAGGTCTGGGTGCGAATATAAGGCGAGTTAAAAATTAAGGAGATTTTCAAGGTCTCAAAAAGGTTTAAACAGAAACTTTTTCATGATGACCGATAAAAAATATCATCGTCCCATCCTGCCGCTGCTGATCGCCATGATGGCTGGGATATCGCTTGGAGCAGCCCTGCCCGGGCATGCAGTGATTGCCTGGACGGTCATCTCTGTTTGCATGGTCACAGTAGCGTGGATTTTTTTTTATGCCGGAGGCAAACCGGGGCTGCCGGTGGTATCTGTTCCCGCCATTGCCACTGGCACCTCGCTGGTTCTTTTTCTTGCACTGGGGTATCTTGCCATCGGGCACTGGACAGCGCCCGCATTTCCCGATAATCATGTCAAACATTTCAGTGATAATCATTATCGGCGGATTTCAGGTACCATAGTCAGTCGCCCGGTAATTCGTTCTTACGCAAGAAAATTTGTTTTATCAGCTCGATCTCTCACGAGAGACGACCGCTGTTTCCCGGTTACCGGAAAAATCAGGGTAACGGTAGGCGGACATGGACCGGACCTGGCTGTCGGCGATATCATATCTTTTCGGGGAAAACTCAAATCCCTTCACAATTTTAACAATCCCGGTGGATTCAACTACCGGGGATATATGGCTTTGCAAAAAATATGGTGCAGTACTTATACCCGCGGAAAAAATATTGTTCTGCTGGATACCGCCCCATCTCAAAGCGTAGGGTTGTCCCTTATCCGTATGCGCGAAAGACTTGCCCGGTTTATTGATGAATCGGTTCAGGAGCGTTCAGGGTCGATATTAAAGGCTCTGCTGATTGGAGATCGGTCAGGTATTACCGACACTGTCCGCAATATATTCAATCGGGCCGGCGTGGGGCACCTGCTGGCCATATCCGGCCTGCATATCGGTATTGTTGCAACTGTCGCCTTTTATCTTTTCAAGCACCTGCTATCTTTCTGGCCCTTTTTTCTTCGGCGTGCATGGACTAAAAAAGGTGCGGCACTGCTGTCCATGCTTCCGGTCATCGGTTATGCGCTAATTGCCGGAATGTCGCCCTCCACTCAGCGTGCCGTTATTATGATCTGCGTTTTTTTAATGACATTCTGGGTTGAACGTGAACAGGACCCGCTCAACACACTGGCAATAGCAGCATGCCTGATTCTCATCTGTTTTCCGCCGGCCCTTTTTTCGATCTCGTTCCAGCTTTCTTTTACCGCCGTACTTGCCATCATACTGGGGTTGCCTTTTTTCAGGCTGCCCGAAACGGTGAATATCAGGCCCTGGTACCGGATTATGCGTAAAATGGCTGTTTTTTTCGGGGTTACCCTTATAGCAATTCTCGGTACTTTGCCGTTGACCCTCTATTATTTTAACCAGGTATCCTTGATGGGGTTGCTTGCCAACTGGATCGCCGTTCCTTTGATTGGCTTTATGGTTGTGCCCCTGGGGTTGACGTCCCTTTGTTTTTATCCATTCACTCCCCAGATAGCCTCCATGGGAATAGATGCCGCCGGAATTATATTGGGAAAGGCCCTTTATTTCCTTGAGTTGATTGCCGGGCTGCCCTTTGCCGCCGTCAGAACTATAACTCCATCGATAGTTGAGATCGGTTGTTATTATATTTTTTTTCTGGCTGTTTTCAACATGCGGTCGGGCAGGTGGGCCAAGGCAATGGCGATGATAGCTCTTTTCACTCTTGGAGCGGATATCACATATTGGGCCCATGAACGGTTTCGGCGAAATGATTTTAGAACGACAATCATCGATGTGGGTCAGGGCAGTGCGGCCTTGCTCGAGTTTCCCCGCGGCTATTGCATGCTGATAGATGGCGGAGGGTTCAGCGATAACAGCAGTTTTGATGTAGGTGAAAAAATAATCGCTCCTTTTTTATGGAGCCGGAAGATAAAAACCATAGAGACGATTGTACTCTCGCACCCCAATTCGGATCATTTAAACGGTTTATTGTATATCGCAGGGCAGTTTAATGTAAAGAATGTGTGGTCGAATCATCAGGCGGCAAAAACAATGGGATATGCGCGGTTCACGGAAATCATTGAAACCAATAGTATCCAGTGGCCTGATTTCGGGGATATCCCCCGCACAAGCATGGTGAACGGCGTAAAAGTTCAAATACTATACCCGCCCGAGGATTTTATGGATGACCGGCTCACCTGGAGAAATTTGAACAACAACTCACTTGTTCTGCGTTGCGCGTATGGATCAAAATCGATTCTTTTTCCAGGGGATATTGAAGCACCGGCCGAAAAAGAGTTGGTCGGGATTTATGGCGCAGACCTTGAGTCATCCGTCCTGGTGGCTCCTCATCACGGCAGTAAAACTTCAAGTACCGACATGTTGCTTGTAAAAACAGATCCAGACGCCGTGGTGATATCGGCGGGATGGAACAATCGATTTCATTTTCCTCACCAAGCGGTCCTGAAAAAATATCAAACCCGCGGATGCAGAATTTATCGAACGGATCTAAACGGGGCCGTCACCATAACCACCGATGGCCGCATGCTCGATATTGATCCGTTTATTTGAATTGACTATCGATAAGAGATGGCGATCAGGCGATATACCAGCATTCCAGCCAGCCAGGCAGCGTCTTCAGGGGATAGAATTTTTCCTACGATTTCATCAAATACAATATTTGCTTCCGCGGGGAACTCATCATCACCTTCCCATAAAATCAACTGCATCGGTGTTTTGGGTAAAATTGAAAATTCAAAACCGGCATCCCCGGTTTCAATGGTAGTGCCTTTCAGTGCCAGTGCCGGGTTGACAATTCCGGCGGCATTGGTGCCGAATATTTTTTTGACCGGATCGATGGCCCGTTTAACAAAAGCGCTGAAATAAAATGCGGCGCCGGGGATCTCCCGGTAAGAGATCCAGACGCCGGTAGCTTTTTGGGACCGGCATCCAATCATATAATGCAAAATCAGGACCTGTTCCTGGAGGGGAACCTCTTTGGAGTTTTTCGCTTCATCTTCAAAATCAAAGCCCGGGTATCTGATCCGGTAGGCCCGGTCAAGAAAATCAACGCGGAGGGTATCTTCATCAAGGAGTGTCAATCCTGAATTTTGAGCAATCGTTTTTAATTTGTAATTCTCAAGTTTTGCAACTGCTATTTTTTTTGCATTGCTGTAGTCATCGATGCGTGCCATGCCTGTTTTTTCCGCTCCTGATAATTATGCGTTTATAAAAAAAGCCCCGCCCTTGAAAGGGGAGGGGCTTTTTATTCATTCAAGCGATTTTATAGTTCAAGATAGGAATCTGAGAAAAGGGTTTTGCCGAGAATTACATCGACGCTTTTTTTATAATCCTGCAACTCTTTGGAAAGGTCGGTCATATCCGGTTCATTACCGTCCATAACGCCGTACACCAGATCAATGATATCCTGCCGTTCACCACGCGCAATGCTGATCATCTGATCATCCTTCGGATCTGCAATCACGGATTCCATACCGTATTTTTGGAGCATCACCGTGTAGGTTCTGTTTAGAATCGGACGCAGATGATCCGGGGGGCCGTTCGATATGTTCGATACACCACAGGTGCTGCGCGCACCCGGCGCTATATCCTGAAGCATGCCCTGGAATTCCATCAGGCAGACGGCCTGTGGCTGCTGGATGTTGACCGGCGTGACAATGCCGTCCACCCAGATTTTTTCATTGGGAATGCCGGCCTCATTGGCGGCATAGAGCAGTTCCACGCAAAGGGCGGCCCGTTCGTTCTCATCCCTTGGAAGCCCATCCGGCCCCCACATCAAGGCCACGAAATCCGCATTGTATTTCGCAGCCAGCGGGATCATTTTTTCGTATCTTTCAGGACGGGCCATGATGGAGTTGATAATAGGAGGGGTGCCGCAGTCCTTCACGACTTTAAGGGCCGCTTCAATGGCATTGATATTGGAAGTGTCCAGAACCAGGGGTGTGTCATCCACGACCTCTTGAACTACCTGGACGACCCAGGGCATCAACTCATGCCCATCTTTTTTTGCAGGGCCCAGGTTGATGTCTATATAATCCATCCCTTTTCCCTTCTGGAAAAGGGCCTCTTCCTGAATCGGCTTGGGGTCTCTTTCCTTGAACGCCCTGCCGATTTTTGTAGATATTACATTTAAACTTTCCCCGATGAGTAGCATACAACCTCCCTTGAGTTTGAATGGTAATTGAAAACTTTGAATCAACTATTAATTATAATGAATTTAATTAATCGTCAATAAAAAGTCATTCAGAAGTTACAAATCACCTGGCCCTGAGAAAACCGGGAATATGTGCAGCTTCACGCGGTCCCACGGTAATCGTCCAACCGGGCAGCTCTTCTTCGACATCACCGGCAATGGCAGCGGCATAGCCGGGGATAATCAGTTCCTGGTGTTTGATTTTATCTATGATACCGCATTTTTTTACGAACATGCCCACATCATCGCCGGAGAATTTTCCGGCGGCCCAGGCAGTCAACACTGAAAGCCCCTCGGCATCCTTGATCAGCAGCCAGGCAGGAACCTTGCTCCCTTCAATTTCGCCGGATACGATAAAATAGGTCAGGGCAAAATTGGTGGTTAGCATAACCGGTGAATTTTCATCAGGATTGTTGATCTCAAATATCCCTTCGGTGACGGTCATGGGACGCTGCGGGTCGGTAAAAATATTGAGTCTCTCGAGAAGCAGCGGAAACAGGCTTTCACCGGCAAAATCGGAAAGCACCGTAATGGCGCCGTATTTGGCAACAAAGGTTGCGGCCATAAGCGTTTCCATGTCAAGATTAGGCGCCATTTCGCAGGGGAACGTTATAGTTGGAAAACCAACGGAACGGTTTGTGTCCTTTAAGGCTGCACGCCGGATGGATAGCTGGTCTTCCAGGGCCTGCTTGAGTTCACGTGAACCCGGATCGATCACCAGATCCTTGAGTCCCATTTTCGTGAGTTTTTCGGTCAGAGGAATCAGTGCCTCGACAGAGTCGGCCTTCACGGCCAGGGGCAGATCATTTTCCTTTGCCATGGATCCGTATTCATCCGCATTATCCGCGGTAGCGGCATAAATCAGCGGGCGTTTAAAGCCGCACCTATCAATACCGGCTTTCATGACGCCCGTATCTTCACTCATCAGGATCAGGTTGAATTCCGATGTTTCGGCGATGGTTTTGGCGGCCTCTGCAAATGCATCCGCATCACCGGTCACATCCTTTAATGCTACCATTTCAGGGCGCAGGTTCAGCCCCACCCGTTCGTATTGAAGTGCATTCCAGGCCTTGAGTTTGCCGGCCAGGTCGGCTTGCGGCATATCCGAAGCAATCAGGGCGGCAAGCCCGGTGGGGTTATAAAATGTTTTTTCATGTCTGTATTGAACAGTTTCGCCGCCTGTTGTAAGTTTGCGAACCCCTTTTCCGATAACCACAGGACGAATCGGCGGTGCCGAAGCTTCAGCCAGATGGGCTTTGGCTTCTTCCGACACGTAGGGACAACTGTCCAGTTCAGCTTTCCCTGATGCCAGATTCATGGCAAATGCCAGGCAGGTGGGAACCCCGCATTCTTTACAGTTTGTTTTCGGCAGGAGTTTGAAAATTTGAATACCGGTTAATGCCATTTTTTTCTCCTTATTTCTATTTGACGCCTGAATACAGGCAAGTTCAATTGATGTAAAATATCATCCGGTAAAAAAGATCATTTATAATTTCGTTACGGGAGCAAAATCTCCTGACGCTCCCGCAACGATTTTGAAAACTTTGAATCAGCTAATCAATGGTTCCATGGAAAGGGCAGGATGTCCTTTTTCCTCGAGCCATGGCATAATCTCTTCTTCGGTGATACCGACGGTTTCGTCGGCGATTTTGTCGTAAAGATCCGGTATGCCTATTTCCTTGCCGCGTTGAAGGAGGCGTTCCTTGATCTCTTCCTTGAGTATCTTGGGCATCCAGACCATGCGGGCCAGTCCTCCGTCACCGACAAGAAATTTGCGCTGGGTGATATTGTATTTGGAATGGCCGACAAAACCAGGGGTAGAGGCTCCTCCGCCCATGACTCCGGCCAGGGTGGTGAACTTCATGCCGCATGGGGTCTCTCCCATATATTCACGGTTGACCGTCATGACGCCGTTGCAGCCCGGCAGCATGGCGGCGATGGATTCGCAGCATCCGCAGGTGGTCATGGGATCGATAACCATGGAGTAGAAGTTATAATGGGTGACGGCGCCGCGGGAGGCCTTGTAAACAAAATCGTTCACTCCCTTCCACTGGCCCAGCTTCGGATCCAGGCATTCACCCTTTTCAATAGGCTGGTTGGGGCCGGTCGGGTTGATTTCATAGGATGCCTTGCAGTCCATCCAGTTGTAGGCACCGCACAGACCGGTACGTTCGGGGCTGACGGTACATACATGGTTGGGTGCGAAACTCTGGCACAGGGTGCAGGAGTAGAATATGTCCGTTCCCTCGTCGGTCATGTTGTCCACCCGAGAATCGCGCAGTTTATAGGCGGCCCGCGCTTGCGCGGTGATCTTGTCTACGTCCTTCTTTTGGGTATAGAGAGTCACTTGGACCTTGTCGAAGATTTTTGAAAAATCCTGATGGAATTTAGCATGCAGCACAACCCCGATATCCTTCAGGGTAAAGCCCTTGTCCACTGCCGCCTTACCAACACGAACCCATGAAATATCTCTCTGGCCGATATGCATTATACCTTGGATGTAGTTGACCAGATGGTGGATCTGTCGTTCGAGGATCGGTTCAAAATCATCCTGAAATTCGCGCCCGGCCACCTGTACTAAAATAGCCAGTGGAAGCACGTCACCCTCTTTGATATCGCCGATATCCGGACCGACCACTATAACCTTGCCGTCCTCGATCTCGTTCATCTGGGCGGTTTTAACAAATTCCGTGCACTGGGTTTTGCCGCCGCCCATCTGGGAATGCAGGTCGGCGCCCCGGACCCGCTCACCCTCGTAGGCCGGTCCGAATGCACAGGGGATCTCAATGTCGGAGACAAGAGTTTTCAAGCCCCTTACCTCCACGGATTTTGCACAGATTTCATCGTGGGCCACAGGGGAAACAACATGCTCGTAGGTACAGATACCCGTGGGCAGAATCTGGGTAATGTCTGTATCGGCCAGTGTCGGGAAACCCCAGTTTACACATCCGGCAGCGGCAACCCCCCACTCGGTGCCGACATCGCCCAGGGCATTGACAAAAGCAAACACGCGGTCCTTGTTGTACAGCAGAATTTTTTTGTAATCGCCCGGCTGCACCCCGCCAAAGGCCATGGCCACTCTGTTGGCAAATCCCAGAGCGAAAATGGCCGATGAGATGTCGGGGCCGAAGCATGCGATTCTGGTATTCCAGCCGATTTGTACACCGGCTTCGATGAGTTGTTCGGTCAAGGTGGTGCCGTTGTGATTGGCAGCCAGGAACATGTAAAGACCCCTTTGCTGGTAGTCCTCAATGATCATTTTGGCTGTTTCCACATCTGGTGCCGCGCCTACTATGGCGGCAAATCCCGGAGCCGAGCCGTCAACAAATTCAACTCCTCTTTTCCTGAAGATTGTATCGTCCGCGGCCCCAAGCCAGATTTTTCCCGCATCAATATCCGGATCTTCCGAATGCAGGTAAAAATCAGGCTCGTTAAGGTATCTGAGAGCCTCTATGATTTCATAAGATATGATGCCGGCCATACCTGCATCCAGCAGGGGGCCGAGGAAAGGAAGCCATGTTTTGTTTTTGATATGATGAGGCAGCAGACTCCGCGCTATGGTCATCGGCTCCTGCAGATCTTCAAGGGTTTCCACCTTGATGCCGAACAGTGAATAGATAACCGGCAGGTAATAGCCGGTATTGGGAAATCCAACCTTGGTATCAGCGTTATAGGTTTGAAGAGCTTTGTGTAAGGCGCCCTCGGCCTGTGCTACAACTTTATAGCCGCCCTGAATGGCTGCAAATGCGATCAGTCTTGACATATATTCCTCCTTCGTTGAGGATTTTTAGAATCCCTCGAATTTCGATTCAATGTTACGCCTCAAGTGCCTGGCGGGCCGCAAAGTCCATCAAAACACGTTCACGAGCTTTATCAATGCCCAGTGCCGCACGTTTTTTGTCAATATGGTTGATCATTTTCCAAGCGTGCTTGATCGGATCAGACTCGAAATCCCACATTCCGCCATAGAGTTCTTCCAGCCCCTTGAAAAGATAGCGCTGGAAAACCGGGGCACCGGCAGTGGGGAAGGTAACACCAAAAACCGTGTAGACCCCGGAGACAACGAAATAGTGCCCGATGCTGATGGCTTTTTCGCTCATCCATTCAGGCGCGCTGCCGGCTACCGGCAGATCACTAATGTCATTGCCCAGTCCCCCGGCCTTGACCACTTCGGTGGCGGCCAGGAGGATTCGGCTGTTGTCCACGCAGGACCCCACATGCAGCACCGGTGGGATACCAACCGTCTCGCACACTTCGGCCAGTCCATCCCCGCAATATACGGCTGCCGATTCAGGTGTAAGCAGACCTGCCATGGCGCAGGCAATGGCGTTGCAGCCGGTAGTCAGAACGATAACG
This sequence comes from Desulfobacteraceae bacterium 4572_123, assembly GCA_002084545.1. Classification (GTDB taxonomy): domain Bacteria; phylum Desulfobacterota; class Desulfobacteria; order Desulfobacterales; family 4572-123; genus 4572-123. The sequence goes on from NBLJ01000027.1 coordinate 15,806, forward strand.
TCGTTTTTAATCAATTCCTTGACAATTTCCACATGGCCTTCGTTATGGCGCGTCCGGGCATTGTTACACCCCACTACGCCGCCGATTCCGCGAATCCGGCCGTTAATGATGTTATCATTGAGGGTGTAGTAGTCTCCCCGGAAGCTGCCGCCCAGATGATATTTTACAGATTCAACGCCAAAACCGGCGACCAGCGGTGCCTTCTGGCGGGGAATCATGACCTCGCTGCTTCGGTTGGCAAAATTATCTATGGCCATTTTAACGATTTTTGTGGCATCTTCCACGGCGTGATGTTCGTCAAATTCGATATGGATTACATTTTCCTGCTCCATTTTGGCAATCGGATGGGTGGTGATCAGCTTGGTGTGGAAGCAGTTGGCCACATTGGCCACATTCTGCATGATACACTGGATGTCCACCACCATGGCATCGCAGGCTCCGGTGATGATGGCCAGTTCCTGTTGCAGGAACGTACCACATAGAGGTACGCCGTGACGCTGCAACAGCTCATTGGCGGTACAGCAGATGCCGGACAACTGGATGCCCCTGGCGCCCTTTTCCTTGGCATAATCGATCATTTCCTGGGTGTTGGCGACCTGGACGATTACTTCGGAAAGTATTGGTTCATGGCCATGGATGACCAGGTTGACGTGATCCTCCTTCATTACTCCCAGGTTGGCCTCGGAGGCCAGTGGATAAGGCGTGCCGAACAGGATATCCTGCAGGTCCGTGGCCAGCATGGAACCGCCCCAGCCGTCGGCAATGGCCGCGCGGCTGCCCTGTTTGATGAGATTTTTGTAATCCTGATCAACACATAACGCGGTTTCGGGGCACGCTTGGCATTAATCAGTTCGCCTTCGGGTTTCCCCCATTCACGGAGAGCTATCTCGGCCACCTCGATGGCTATTTCGTCGGTATCGCGTTCCAGCATTTCACCGTCGACCTCCACGGTGGCAGCCACTCCCAGGGTGGGGGCCAGGTCTCTTAGTTTTTGGACGTCTTTAATTTTATAGACATCGGTTTCCTTGCGGGCCGCGGACAGGAAGACCTCGGCCACGCCGCGCCCATGGTCGGAATGGGCAGAGGCCCCGCCGGCGATCATACGAACGAAGTTACGGGCGGCGATCGTGTTGGCGGTGGCACCGCAGATGCCCTTACGGGTATCGTTGGCCTCGTCGTAATCTCTTGGAAGCGGCAGCCGGCAGGGACCCATGCTGCAATTTTTGCAACAGGTACCCTGAACGCCGATATTACATGGTTTCATGGTGACGGCCCGGTCAAAGCACGTGTCAATGCCCAGATCCTGGGCCCTTTTGATCATTTGCTGGCTTGCGACATCAATGGTGGCGGCTACAGGATCGGCCACCTTCGGGGTTTTTTTAACCGTTTTAACAACTTTTGTTATTTTTTCTTCTGTCATACGAGGTTCCTCCTCATAATTTATGTAAATACAATTACCTCGGCAAATCAATTTGTCGATACAGCGGTCGTTACCGCTTGTGAATCCATTTGAGATTATCGATCAACCGGTCGGCAATGGATCGTTGAACGGCGGCAGGTGTCATGGATTTTTTACCGGCCGCGCTCCTGGCTCCAGCCTGTTTTTGCATCCGTGCCTCACGTTCTTCGGCTCTCTTCCGGCGAAGATCTTCAACTTCGGCGTCGGCTTTGGCCTTGGCCTCTGCCTTTGCCCTGGCGTCTGCTTCCGCCTTTGCCTTTGCCTTGGCGTCTGCTTCTGCTTTTGCTTTGGCCTTGGCTTCAGCTTCCGCCTTTGCCTGGGCTTCTGCTTTTGCTTGGGTCTCTGCCTTGGCCTTTGCGTCCGCTTCCGCCTTTGCCTTGGCTTCAGCTTCCGCATCTACCTTTGGCTTGGGTTTTGCTTCAGCTTTGGGGGCAGCCTTCTTTTTTGGTGCGGGAGCGGCTTTCTTTTCAGCAGCGGGTTTGGGTGCCGCCTTTTTGGATGGTGCCGCCTTCTTAGCTGGTGCCGCCTTTTTGCTTTTTTCCTCTTCAATGGTCAGGTCGGGCTCCGGGGCTATGGCCGCCAGATCGATGTTTACATCGTCGAGTTCTTTTTTGATACCTGCAACCTCGTCGGCCGAGCCTCCGTCTACAAGCAGATCGATATAGGATTTCACCATGCGAATGGATTCCGGATGCCGCATGATCAAAACGTCAGAGCCTCCCAGCAGATAGGTGACGGCCCCCACGGCTTCCATGAGAATGCCCCGTTTTTCAGGATCACCCAGATTGGGTTCCTCTTCAGCCGACAGTTTTGCTTCCTTGCACTTCCACACCTCATTGCCCAGGTTGTTGATGATCGGCAGTTGAAGTTTGTCATCACCCTGGTTGAGGGCGGCCATGCGAAGTCTTTCCATAACCGAATAACTGTATTCCATACCATATCCCAATCCGCCTGTGGTGGGATCAATTATGACACGATCCATGGGCATGCCCAGATTTTCAAGCAGAATATTGACCTGTTTGGCCAGATTGACATCAATGGGGGAGGATGAAATAATTGTGTGACCGAATCCCATGGCTGCGGCCCCGATACCCTTGTGGTTCTTGTCTTCCACCGGCCCGATGATCAGATCGGCGCCCTGGCATTCCTCGGAAATCTTTTTTAATACGATTTCATCTTTTTCTACATTGGCGGTTCCCCAGATAATCAGGGGAACGTCTATGGCATCAAGCACCTTTTTGACCGTGGCCGCGGCCTCCTCCGGGGAGGCATCCTTGTCGTTGGGATCCGTACTTTTGAGCTGCAGTACGATCATTTCGGCGCCATATTCCACCACGCATTTTTTTGCCCAGGCTGCCGGGTCCGAAAGAACCTCCTTGAAAGGCTCGATAACGGCTTGCGGCCATTCTTCGGGTTCAGTATCCCAGATTTCCATCGCAATTCTGGGTTTGTTGGGCATTTCGCCTTCGAATTGATAGAAAGGATAGCATGTTTCACCGCCAACAGTAACGGCTTTGTCGCCCTTGCCTAGGACAATTTCCTTTACACTGCCGGCATAAGATTCTTTATAAAATTCAAAGCCCAATGTTACCTCCTTCTGGATAAAAAGTTATTATAAAAATTAAAATTTTTTGTATTAATAAATAGCTGCGGGCAATAAAAAAATTGCCGGTTACAGATCACCTCCCTTTTTTAATCAATTGTTTTTTTATCGTAATCACATTATCGTTAAAATCGAATAAATTTGCTTAAAATATCGTCTTGACGATTATGTGTATGGTACTGTCATATAAGAGGGGTTGTGCAAAAATAAAATAACGTTTTAAGCATCAGGATTTTGGTCGGATTTGTCTGATTTTAAAAATGGAAAACCAAAATTAATAAACTTTCAAATCAATAATGTGGCCATGACAGCCTTAAAAAACAAAATATTTTTAAGGAAAATCAGGATGCCGGTTGCTGTGATATAGTATACGGATCACAGATAATTTATTTTTATGTAACGTTAAATTAATTTTTAAATTTCAAACAATATCTCATATCGTGGTGCACTGCGTTTGTCAAGAGAGGATGCCGCCTGAACAATAATTAATGTTTTGATTCAATTTATTTTTTTAATGCATTGCCATCAATGATACGGGTAGGGAAATTCGGTCGTGGCTATTTATCAAGTTTATCAAAGCTGCAGGATAGAGCTACGAAATCTTCGTCAAAAGTTGTTTTTAAGAAAATTCTACCCAGTCCCTTACCCTGAAATTTTTTGTTGATTGAAAATGCAACTTCCGCGATATTTCTGGACGGATCAAGGAGATATTCTCCAACGCCGACTACTTGACCGAATCCGAAATCCCCCGCCAGCGCGAGCATGGTCAGATCTTTTATATAGTCAATTTGAAATATTCCCTCTATATCTTCACGCCCGAAGCTTACTTTTTCATGAAAAAATCGAGCATGCCGATAATACCGGAAAAATTGTTATACGGCAATGCATCGGCAGTTGTCAGCCCGGTAAGTGTCTGTTGCCATATGGTCCCCTGTAACGTGAACAATGGGAATTGAAAACTTGTGGTATCTCTCCTGCCCGCCGTTGCTCTTGCTCAGGCGAGGCGGGCGGATCGCTTCGTTTTTTTATAAATATAGCGGTGTTGATAAACAAAAAAGGCATTGCCGGATATGCTCCCGCAATGCCCATGGTTTTTTTATGAAGAATTCTAAACGACAGTGACGTTAGTGGCGGCAGGCCCTTTCTGGCCATCCTCAATTTCGAAACTGACCCGGTCGCCTTCGTTTAAAGATTTGAATCCAGCGGCATTGATGCCTGAATGGTGAACGAAAACATCCGGTCCGTCTTCTCTTTCGATAAATCCGTAGCCTTTGCTGTCGTTAAACCATTTTACGATACCTGTTTCCATAATAGCAGTCTCCTTTTCTTTAACAATTTTCAACATTCCACACTCAAAGCTGCCATTTCATAAAATGGGTCTTGCCTGCGGAATAAAAATGGTTCATTTGAAAATGAACCTTACCTATAATATGTATGATAACCTGTTTTTTAAGGAAATCAAGGTTTTTTTATTCATGGTCAAAAGATGTGTTTTTTTATAAGCTCGGCAAAATGGTCAATATGGCGTTTCATGATGTTTTTTGCTTCAGATGAATCGCCATTGCTCATGGCATTGTAAAGCAATTCCAGCTCTTCAAACTGTTCCTGGAATTCGCTAGCTGAAAAACCAACCTGGAACCAGTACATTGTCATCTTATCCAGAAGTGTTCTTATGATGTGAATAAGTTGATCATTTCCCGCGATGCTGTATATCATCTCGTGAATTTTCCCATCGATTTCCGACATTGTTATCAGTGCCTCGGAATCGCTGGTATCAATATTTTCGGCATCCATCAAAAGTTGCCTGAATTCGTCAAGTTGGTTTGGTGCGATATTCCGGGTAGCCAGTTCGGCGGCAAGTCCTTCCAGCTCTTTCCGCAACTGTACTGTTTCGCGTAACATTTTCAGATCCATGCTGACGACTTTGGTTCCGAGTTTGGGAAGTATCTCTATCAGACCATCCCTCTGCAGCTCGTGAAATATTTCGCGTAAGGGAGTTCTTCCAATGCCGTACTCCCGCATCAACTCTTTCTCGTATAACTGCTGTCCGGCATGCAGGTCGTTTGTAATGATACGGCGCTTAAGGCTTTCGTAAATTTTTTGTTTAAATGTCATGTGAATTGTTCCCATTGTCTGATTTTGCGCATTTAAAACTATGTGGATAGTATTTATAAAAGCGCATTGGCTCCTTTTAACACACGGTTGCTGATATATCCAGAGACACCATCGGAAAATCCGTATTCACCGATCAGGCAGGATAAAATTAATTTTATTTATAAAAAAGGCTTGACAATTTGTTGAATACATAAAATATATAACACAAATATTACAATCGTGCAATATATAATCCATTACTAAAAATTTAGGTGTCTCTTTTCATGGAAAATAAAATCAAATCGTTTCTGCGGGTACTTGATGCCTCTGACAACTCCACCGGCGGTGGTACAGCTTCGTGCGTGGCCGGCGCAATGGCGGCCGGGCTGATTGGCATGGTCGCCCGACTGTCCATGGGCAAAGACGGCCTGGAGCCGGCAGAGCACTATGAACAAATCGCGGTGCATGCCCAGAAATTGGCCCATGTACTGTTTGACGGAGGGCGGATCGACTCAGAAGCGTTCGCGGTCGTCAGTTCGGCCTATAAGATGCCCAAGAATACCCCGGAACAAAAGCAAGAAAGAATCGCGGCTATTCAAAAAGGGATGGAACATTGCGCTGAGGTACCGCTATCCAACGCCCGGTTATGTCGTGAAGTTTTGAGTTTAGCCGGCGAGTTGGCCCGAAATTTCAACACCAACGCAACCTCTGATCTTCAGTGTGCGCAATATCTGGCCAAAGCCGGTTTGTCCGGTTGCGCTGCAAATGTCCGTATCAATCTCCCCCACATAAAGGATAGGATGGTTGCCGAGAGAATTGAGGGGGAATTGGAGGCGGTACTTTTAGAAACCGAAGCTGTCTGATCTAAGGAGAATAAAAATGAAAGCCCTGATGTGTGTACCCAATATCAGTGAAGGGACTGATCTTTCGGTGGTTGAGCAGGTAGTGGATACCGTGAGAAACGCTCCGGGTGTAATGTTGCTGGATTATTCATCCGATGCGGATCACAATCGTTCGGTAATTTCCTATATCGGCCGGCCGGAATCAGTTGTAGAGGCTACCAAAAATTTGGCAAAAACCGCTTTGGACCGTATTGATATGACCGGACATAAAGGATCCCATCCCCGTCAAGGCGCCGTTGACGTGGTTCCCTTTATCCCGATTCGCGGTATCCCGGAGGAAGAGGCTGTGAAAATTGCCAGGGATTTTGGCCGTTATGTAGGCAAAGAACTTGAGGTGCCGGTATATTTTTACGAAGACGCCGCCACCCGACCCGAGCGACGAAATCTGGTCAAGGTGAGAAAAGGGCAATACGAAGCTCTGGCGGAAAAAATAAAGGATCCCCAATGGGCACCGGATGAAGGCCCGGCTGAGTTTATCCCCAAAAGCGGCTCCATGCAGGTCTCCTCACGCTTTCCCCTTGTGGCATTGAACATCAACCTGGCCACTGCCAATCTGGAAATCGCCCAGCGCATTGCCAAAAGCGTTCGCTTTATTAATGGCGGTTTCCGGTTTGTTCGAGCGATCGGGCTCTCCCTTGAGAAAGAGGGCCTGGTGCAGGTTTCAATGAATCTCGTTCAGTATGAAAAAACACCGATCCCCATGGTAATGGAGGCCGTCAAACGGGAAGCACAGAGTTATGGTGTGAATGTAACGGGCAGTGAACTGGTGGGGCCCGTTCCTCTCGGGGCGATGGGGCAGGTGCTTTCCTATTACCTGCAGGCACACAATTTTTCCATGGACCAGATCATTGAAAATTCATTGATCGGATGGTCAGGTGAGTAAAAAAGAGAGAAAGTCATGAAATCCAAAGCGGAAACCTATATCGACGGCGCCCGGGAAATCATCACCTGCGATTCCATGCGGAGTGACGCACTGGGCCGAATTCCCAACGGGATTATAGCTATTGCGAATGGAGATATTCTCGCCGCCGGTCCCCCGGAAGAAGTGGCGAAAACCGCGGATCTGTCAAATGCCCGGCGCATTGATGCCGGCGGCAAAATCGTGGCACCGGGGTTTGTGGACTGTCATACGCATTTGGTATTCGGACGCTCAAGGGCCGAAGAGTATGCCCTGAAAATGACAAAGAGCGTGAGAGAAATTGAAGCCATGGGGATCGAAACCGGGATACCGGCCTCTATCCGCATGACACGGGAGGAAAATGAAGAAAGCCTTTTCAACGATGCATTGGATCGCATCGGACGCATGCTTCGATATGGAACCACAACAGTAGAGAGCAAGAGCGGCTACGGAATTCGATTGGAAGACGAATTAAAGCAGTTGCGTGTAAACAGCAGGTTGGACTTGGACCAGCCTGTTGATGTGGTTTCCACGTTTTTAGGCGCACATGACTTTCCGCCGGAAATTGACCGCAATAACCCGAAAGATAGAAAAGCCTACATAAGAGAACTCACTGAAAAAATGATCCCCCGGGTAACTGAAGAAAAACTTGCTGAATTCTGCGATATCTACTGTGATACAGGCTATTATACCCGGGAGGAAGCACATAAAATACTTCGTGCCGGTATTGATCACGGATTGCTCCCCAGAATTCATACCGACGCCTATGCAAATGTGGGCGGCAGTACCCTGGCGGCGGAACTTCCCGCGGTATCCGCCGACCATCTCAATTATACCAGTAAAACAGAGATGCATCTTTTAGCCGAAGCAGGAGTTGTGGGAGTTGTGCTGCCCGCACTTGATTTTGCCGTGGCCCATCCGGATCCATTCAACGCGCGGGCCATGCTGGAAGCTGGAATGACATTGGCCCTGGGTACGAATATTAACCCGGGAAACTGGACCGAATCGATGCAGATGGTCATGCAGCTCGCCTGTCGCAACCATGGCATGTCTCCGGAAGAGGCCATGCTGGCGGCTACCACCGGTGCCGCAAAAGCGATCCGGAGAGAAGATCGGATTGGGCGCCTTGCGAAAGGGTATTCCGCCGATATCCAGATCTGGGACCTTCCGAGTTTTGAAGACAGCATCTATCGTATTGGTAATAATGCGGTATGCATGGTGATAAAGAATGGAACGGTGGTTTTTCAAATCTAAATTAGACAGGGAGAATATAACTATGCCGGCAGTTGAAATTACCGGAAAGCGGTTGACGATAGAGGAAGTCGTCGCCGTGGCATACGAGAAAAAAAGTGTTCAAGTCCTTTCCGATGAAACAAGAAAGCAGATGGAAACCACCCAGAAATGGCTTCAGAATGCCATTGAAAAGAAAGATGCTGTTTTTTACGGCATCAATACGGGATTTGGTTCCCATGCCAGTCAATCCATCAGTTCCGAGGATGCGGGCAAGCTTTCAAGAAATGTGATCCTCTCGGATGTTGCCGCGGTGGGAGAGCCCCTTGCCAAAGAGGTGGTCAGGGCCATGATGGTGATTCGGGCCAATACCATGGCAGGCGGCCCTTCGGCTATCCGTCCCATTGTGGTGGATACCCTGATTGAGATGCTCAACAAGGATGTGACCCCCTATGTCCCCAGGAAAGGATCCCTGGGTGCCAGCGGTGATCTGGTGCTTCTGGCGGCCATCGCCGTTGTGGCGACATGCGATGCCGATGGAGGCGGGTACAGTGGAAAAGCCTGGTACAAAGGCGAACTTATGAGTGGTGACGAGGCCATGAAAAAGGCCGGGATTCCCCGTCTCAATCTCATCGCCAAAGAGGGCAATTCCATGATCAACGGAACCTCTTTCATGGCAGCCATGGGATGTCTGGCCATTGCAAAATGCGAAAGCCTTATCAAACACGCGGAGATTGCCGCGGCTCTGACCCTGGAGGCCATGCTTGCCGTTTCCTCGGCATTCCATCCGGCCATGCATGAGGCCTCGAATCAGAAAGGTCAGGTTACAGTTGCCGGTAACCTCAGAAAGCTGTTCATGGGCAGCCGGCTGCTGGATTCCACTGATCGTGTTCAGGACGCCTACTCCTGCAGATGCATTCCCCAGGTACTGGGTCCGGTGAGAGATACTATCGAATTTGCCCGGGGGTACTTTCTAAGAACTCTGAATGCCGGTATTGATAATCCGCTGGTTTTCGAGTCGGATGGAGAAGAGCCGTTTTTTTGTATATCCGGTGGTAATTTCCATGGAGAGGGGCTGGCTTTTATGATGGATTTTCTTTCCATCGCCATGTCGGAAATAGCCAATTTTTCCGACAGACGTTCCTTCAGCCTGCTTACTCCGGGACTCAACGCCGGTCTTCCTTCAATGCTCATTTCGGCAACCGGGCTCAATACCGGGTTGATGGTTGCCCAGTATGCTGCTGCGGCCCTTGTTTCGGATAATAAAACCCTGGCCCACCCGGACAGCGTGGATTCGGTACCTACCAGCGCCAATCAGGAAGATCACGTGAGCATGGGCGCCAACGGGGCCAGGCATCTGTGGGAGATCCTGGAAAACGTCACCCACGTGATCGCCGTTGAACTTCTCTGCGCCGCACAGGCCGTTGATTTTCGTAAAAATGGCTCCGAGCGCCTGGGGGCCGGAACCAAAATCGCGTATGAACTGATCAGGGAACAGGTTGCCTTTTTTGAGAATGACAAGGAACTGACGCCGGATATCGAAAATCTGGCCGCACTCATTAAAAGCGGTCGAATGATCGAAGCCATTAGCTGAACAGCAAAAGACCGCTGCCGGATAAATCAATATGCGGTTATCCAGAAAGCCCAAGTACCGTTACAAACCGAATATCGGTAGGCCGTTTCAAATAGGGAACTTGAGCTTCATAAATAACCGTAAATCAATAAATAGCTTTAGAATCTAAAATCGCAAACCAAGGTTGATGTAATTCCAAAAACAGCAAGGAGGGAAAATATTATGAAACCCGAAATATTATACGAAGTCAAGGCTCAGCGCGGCAATACCCTTCGCTGCAAGGGGTGGAAGCAGGAGACCATATTGAGAATGCTTGAAAACAATATGGAAAATGCCGAGGCACCGGAATACCTGGTCATTTACGGTGGTATCGGAAAATGTGCCAGAAACTGGGAATCCTATCACGCCATCGTGGACTCTTTGAAAAATCTTGAAAATGATGAAACCCTGGTTATGCAGTCGGGCATGCCCGTGGCGATCTTTAAAACACACAAATTCGCCCCGACAGTGGTGATGGCAACCACCAATATCATGAAAGCGGACTGGCCTACCTTTTACGATTTGCAGGACAAAAACCTGACCATTTTTGCCCAGTACACGGCTGCTCCATGGGAATATATCGGTACCCAGGGCGTGATTCAGGGGACCTTCGAGACCCTCGGCGCCATTGCCGATCGGCATTTCGACGGCTCCATGACCGGACGCATTCTGCTTACCGCCGGTCACGGAGGCATGGGGGCCAATCAGCCCCGTGCCATGAACATGCACGGGGGCGTGTGCATCGATGTGGATGTGCAGGAAGATATTATCGACAAGCGCATAAAAATCGGCTTTACCGATGTTAAAGCCGGGAATCTGGACGAAGCCATTGAGATGGCTGAAAAGGCGGCATCGGAAGGTAAAAAACTGGCCATCGGTGTTGTGGGTAATGCGGCCACACTTTTCTGGGAAGCCTATGACAAGGGGTTCGAACCGGATGTGGTTACCGAAATGTGCCCATGCCATGATCCGCTCTCATACATTCCCGAAGGCTACTCGGCCCAGGAAGCCGAAGAACTGCGTCTTAAAGATCGCGATCTTTATTTTCAGAAAGCTCGTGAATCGATGGTTAAACAACTGCGCGCAATGAATGCTTTTTCAAAAAAACCAAATGTCCATGTTTTTGAATACGGGACATCCATCCGAAAGGAGTGTCGGGATGCCGGTATGCCCGAAGAAGAGGCCATGATGATACCCGGATTTGTTGCCGAATATATCCGGCCGCTTTTCTGCGAAGGCCGCGGGCCGTTCCGCTGGACCTGTGTTTCGGGTGAAGCAGGCGATCTGGCGCGGCTGGATGATCTGGTTCTTGAAATGTTTCCGGAAGACAAACTCACGGTTAAATGGATCAACCTTGCCCGTGAGAATCTACCCATCGAAGCACTTCCCGCCCGCGTCTGCTATCTGGGTTTCGGAGAAAGAAAAGCCTTTGCCCTGAAAGTCAATGAATTGATCAAAAAGGGTGAAATCAAAGGGCCGGTTGCATTTTCCCGGGACAACCTGGATTCGGGTTCCATTGTCAATCCCACCTTCGAGTCTGAGAAAATGAAGGACGGCGGTGATCTGATTTCCGACTGGCCCATGCTGAACGCCCTTTTGAACTGTGCGGCCATGTGCGACCTCATTGCCATACAGGCCAATTACTCAATGGGCGAAGCGGTGCATACCGGTGTCACCATGATTGCCGACGGCAGCGAGGAAGCCGGCTTCAGACTGGAAGCCTCCATGACAACGGATTCGGGTATCGGCGTAGTCCGCCATGCCCAGGCCGGCTATGAAACGGCCCGCGAAGTGGCTGAAGGGCGCGGCAAACTCACCGGCGACAGCATCAAAATTCCGCTCTGGTGGAGCCCGAAGGCCACCTTCGGTCCTGAAGGCGGGCGTCAATTGCGCCGCGGATCTCACACAAAGGAAGACTGATAAAAGCGTATCAAGGAGAAAAATGATGTCAAACAGCACACGACTTCGATTTTTGACTGAAAGCGAAATAAGCCTCATGCATGATCGATGTTTCAAAATATTGACTGAAAAAGGGGTGCGGGTGGAATATGCCAAGGCATTGAAACTGCTTGAGAAGGCAGGGGCCATCGTGGACTGGGGCTCGGAAAATGTCCGGTTCCCCACAGCCCTCATCGAAGAAGCGCTTAAAACAGCCCCCAAATCGTTCACTGTCAAGGGCAGCCATGAAAAACATGACCTTGCACTGCCGCATCCAGGCGGCTCATTTTATACCAGCACCTGTGTACAGAGCATGCAATACCATGATCCTGTAACCAACCGGTTTGAGGACGTGACTACCGGGCGCATGGCTGAATGGAACCAGATTGCCGAGGTACTGCCCAATATTCATAAAGTAGCAATCCAGACACCCATGGATGTGCCGCGTGAGACGGCGGATGTCCACGGCCTTAAAGTTCAGCTTGAGAATACGTCAAAACCCCTGATGATCCTGGCCTATTGCCCGGAAACCGTGGGATATATGTTTGAACTGATGCTGGCCAAGGCCGGCAGTGTTGAGACTTTGAGAGATCGGCCCATGGTGCTCACTTATCCCACATCGCTGTCTCCTCTGAAATTCAAACCCATGGACATGGAAACTATTTTACAATCCTGTCATTACGGGGTGCCCATGGCGGTCAATTCCCTGGCCATTTCCGGTGCTACCGCACCGGTGACCCTTGCCGGAACCGCACTGTTGGCAAGCGTGGAGATACTGGCCATGGTAGTGATGGCCCAGATATTCAAACCCGGTATCCCGGTGGTTGCCTCTGTTTATACCACCACCATGGATATGGCCACCGGGAATGCCCTTTTAGGGAATACGGAAAGCATGCTCAGCCGCGCGGCGGCCACTCAGTTCATCAAGGAATCGTTCAACCTGCCGGTGGAAACGTTTTCCTTTATGAGTGATTCGTACCTGTCAGACGGGCAGACCATGGTGGAAAAATCGCTCATGCCCGCGATGCTCGATCTGGCAGGCAGTGATATCCAGTATGGCTGCGGCCGTTTGGGCGGGCCTACCGCAGCCAGTCCGGTCCAGATGATCATCGATGACCAAATTTTTTCCATCATTGAAAAAAGCAATGGGAAGATACCTGTGAATGAAGACACCCTGGCTCTGGAAGAGATTCTTGAAAACGCACCGGACGGCGAGTTTGTCTCCACACAGCACACATTGAAATATTGTCGGGATAACATCAGGCCCGATCTTTTTGTGGCCAATACCATGGACCAGTGGGAAGCAAAGGGCCGCAAGAGTCTTTATGAAAGGGCTGTGGAAAAATATAATGAGCTGAAGAAGAACCTTCAACCGCAGGTGCTTTCGGAAGAAGTCAAGCGGGAGATGGCCCGGATAGTTAAACATGCCGATGAAAAACTTGCCGGCAGACCGTGAAGATAAGGAGAAACCAGATATGAAAACCGGATTCAAGTCCCAGTGTGTTCCGGAGTACCGTCTTCTGACGGAGGAGCAGATCAAGGAGATCCATCGGGCCACACTCAGGCTTCTCGAAACCACGGGCGTAAAGATCATGCATGACGGCGCTCTTGATATGCTTAAAGCTGCCGGATGCGGCATTCGGGAAAACCTTGAAGGGCGTAATGTATATTACGGTCTGGGCACGGATCTTCTCCAGACATGGGACATAAAAACAGGAGAATTGAGAAAATCATGTCTCCAGGATGTCATCAATTCGGCAATCGTTGGTGATTATTGCAAGAATATCGATTTTATTGCATCCAACGCCTTTCCCCTCGATGTCCCCGGAAACATGGCGTTTATCATTGAAATTAAAGAGTTGATGACGCATTCACCAAAACCCATCTATTGCACGGCCGGAGGCCCCGATGACCTGAAGGTTATCCTTGATATTGCCGCTACCGTTAAAGGCGGGGCGGACCGGTTAAAGGAGAAGCCCTTTATCATCCATTATGCCGAACCTATCAGCCCGCTGCTTCACTCTTCCGGTGCCGTGGAAAAGCTGCTGATGTGTGCCAAAGCAGGGGTCCCCCTCAATTATGTTCCGGCACTTCTTTCCGGAGGCAGTGGTCCGGTTACTCTGGCCGGCGCCATTATTACCGCCAATGCCGAAGCCCTGAGCGGGCTGGTAATGCAGCAACTGCATGCGAAAGGATCACCGGCGGTCACCGGATTCAGTGCTACCCCCATGGATCTTCGTACCGGGACAACCGTGTACGCCGGTCCGGATGAACGGCTGACACATTCGGCCTGCTGCGATCTGTATCACTGGTATGGGCTTCCCGTATGGGGCGAGGCAGGTTGCAGCGACTCCAAAAGTCTTGACGAACAGGCCGCCATGGAGTCGATGGCTTCCATCATGATGGCGGCACTGGACGGATGTAATCTGGTTCATGACGTCGGTTACCTGGGACAGGGGCTCATCGGCTCACCGGCTTCCATTGTCATGTGCGATGAGATCATCAGCTATGTCAAGCGCATCATGAGAGGATTTGATATCTCTCCCGAGCACCTGGGACTGGATGTCATCGACGAGATCGGACCCGGCGGCAATTTTCTCTCTCATGAACATACCCTGAAACATTTTAAGGAAGAGCACTGGGTGCCGAAACAGATTAATCGCCAAAATCCGGAAACCTGGCTGCAGAAGGGCGGTGAGCGGTACAGCGAGACCGTCATTAACAAAACGCTTGATATTCTTGAAAGGCATAAGCCGGATAAACTCACCAAAGAGATGGAGAATAAACTGGATGAAATTATCCACAAGGCCGAAAAGGGATTGTCTGAAAAGCTGTTATCCGTTTAACCCGTATCTATCCGGAAATAGGAGGATTTTGTGGTTGAATTGAACTTGAAAGTACTCGGGGATCGGAAGATTGAGAAGATCCATCGCACCACCTTGAAGGTACTGGAAGATACCGGGGTAAAGGTTTGCCTGCCCCGGGCGGTTGAAATGCTGAAAAAAGCCGGTGCCAAGGTGGGAAAATCGGATCAGGTGCATATTCCGGCAAAACTGGTGGAAAATGCCGTTGCCGCGTCTCCGAAATCCATGACGATTTTTAATCGAAATGGCGAGGAGGCCATGTGCCTGGAGGATGACCGCACCTATTACGGCACAGGCCCTACCGTGCCAATGGTGCTGGACCCCTTCAGTGGTGAGCGCCGTGAAAGCTGCCGGGGCGACATCGAAAAAGCAGCACTGCTCTGTGATGCCCTGAAAAATATTGATTATGTGATGAGCATGGGACTCAGCGGCGGCAGCGATCCCAGGCGCCATGGACTGCATCCGGAGTTTACCGACCGGTTGGACTTTGAGGCCATGCTGCGTCATACCGTAAAGCCGATTATTTTTTCGGCCTGGTCCCTGCAGGGCCTGCGGGACATTTATGACATGGCCGCGGTAGTGGCCGGTGGAAATCAATCCCTGGCCGCCAGGCCGTCGGCCATACATTATGCCGAGCCCACCTCGCCTTTGGTGCACAGCCCCGCTTCTCTGGAAAAGCTGCTTTTTTGCGCGGACAAACGTATGCCGTTTTTGTACATGGGCGGCCCCCTGGCCGGAGGCACCGCACCGGTTACCCTGGCCGGCCAACTGGTGCTGTCCAATGCTGAATGCTTAAGCGGCCTGGTGCTGCACCAGCTTTGCTCTCCGGGGGCGCCTTTTATCTATGGTGTGGGCAGCAACCCCATGGACATGCGCACTACTCTGGCTGCCTACTGCGGCCCTGACGCTTACCTTAGTTGTATCGCCGGCAAAGAACTGTCGGATTATTACGGGCTGCCGGATTTCAATTTCGGGGGAGTGAGTGACTCCAATGCCATGGACGGGCAGATGACCTGGGAGGCCGGCTTTTCTCTTCTGCAGGCCGAACTTTGCGGCAGTAATCTGGTCCATGATGTGGGCTATTTAGAGTCGGGTATGACCGCCTGCCTCGAGTTGATTGTCTTTTGCGATGAAGTAATCGACGAATTACGTCATTTTAAAAACGGCCTTACGGTAAACGAAGACCATCTTGCCGCCGAGGTTATCGACCAGATCGGTCCAGGTGGCTCCTACCTGGGGCATGACCATACCTTTAAACATTTTCGGGAAATCTGGTATCCTGCTTTGCGCAATCGGGATCGCTTTGAGAACTGGCAAAAAGCCGGCGGGTTAAGTCTGGAGAAAAAACTTAACGCCAGAGTGCGCCATATTCTGGAAACTCATCATCCCGAGCCCCTGTCGCCCGGGAGTGAATCCAAAATAAAAGCGATTATGCAAAAAGCTGCCGAAAGATACGGCCGGCCCGGACATAGGAGTCAGGCATGAACGGAAATCAGATAGCAGCTCGTTTTATCAAGGAAACCACCTGGAAAAAGCTGCCTTCAGCAGTGCGTCAAAAGGCAAAAACCTGCCTTCTGGACAACTTGGGTTGTATGATTGCCGGCAGCAGGAGCATTATCACCGGTATTTGCCGCGATTATGCAGACACTGTCTGGCCCCGGGGGGACGAGGCTGCCATGGTGATGCAAAACCGTAAATCCAGCCTCCTTGGAGCGGCTTTTGTCAATGCCAACACGGCCAACGCGACGGATATGGATGACGACGGTCTTTACTGCGACGGTCATCCGGGAGCCCAGCTGGTTCCGGTCACCCTGGCCCTGGCCGAGAAGTACCGTCTCAGCGGCATGGAACTGCTGAGTGCCCTGGTGGTGGGCTATGAGGTGGCTCACCGTGCCGGGGGATGCTGGCACGATTATCATGAGGTTTATCAGGCGTGCGGATCCTGGGGCTCCATGGCCAATGCTGCGGTGGCGGCCAGGGTGATGGGGCTGGATGAAAATCAGATACAGCACACCCTTGGCATCGCAGAGTATCACGCAGGCAATCTGCCCATGATGCGGGATATCGACCATCCAGCCATGGTTAAACACGGCCTGGGCTGGGCCGCAATTACCGGGATGATGGCAGCCGGATTAGCCGCCAAAGGGTTTACCGGCATTCCCAGTCTGCTTGGTTTTGAGAAATACCGGCACTGGTCGGAAAGTTTCGGACGGGAGTACATCATGGTGCGCGGGGTGAGTTTTAAACGCTATTCTTCCTGCCTGTGGAGCCATCCGGCCGTTGTGGCCTGCCGGGATGTGATTTCGGCAAATAACCTGGCTCTGGACCGGATCGAAAAAATTGTGGTACACGGCTTTCACGAGATGAAGCGGCTTGGAGACCGCCTCCCACGCACAGAGGAAGAGGCAGTATTCAATGTAGCCTGGCCCCTGGCGGTTTATCTTTTAAATGGTGAGATCGAACCTCACCACATGCTGCATGGGAACCTTTCTGATGAGGGCACCATGGCAATGGCCCGGAAGATTAAAGTTGTTGAATCGGATGAGATCAACCAGGCCCACCGCCCGGACAGTTACCCGTGCCGGGTGGAGATATTCCTGTCGGACGGGCAATGTCTGGATTCGGGCCTTGTCCATTATGAACACAGCAGCACCGGTGATACGGAAACATCTTGTGGTGACTACACGCGCCATGAAGATGTTGCCGCCAAATTTTTACACATTACCGGGCCGGTAATCGGCAGCCGGTCCGGTCAAAAGCTTCTGGAGACGGTGGAAAATCTGGACCATCTGGATGATCTGTCTCCTTTCATAGCCCTATGGTCATGATTTATAGATGCATTAGAGCAGGCGTTTTACGACCTGCTTGAAGCCGGCAGTATCAAAGGGGCGGGCTTTGACCTGCTGCAGGAAGATTCACCCATTATCAAGTCGGACAAGGTGATTTTATCTCCCGGTGTGGCCTGGCTAACCGAGGAATGCCTGGAACGGTTGTTTGATACTGTTTACAATAATGTAAAAAGCTGTGTGGATGGAGCTCCGGTTAATACGGTGATCTGAAGGTCTCGGAATCCTTACCCTCTTGCCAGTCGATCTTCAAGCTTCTGGATCAGGACGGAGCAGGGCAGGGTGAGCATGAGGTACATGACGGTCACCGTTATCCATATTTCCATGGTGAGCAGGGTCCCGGTCATCAGTTCATTGGCCCTGAAAGAGAGTTCTGGTATGGAAATAACCGAAACAATGGAGGAGTCCTTGATCAGGGAGATGAACTGGCCCGCCAGGGGCGGTAGAATACGCTGGAAAGCCTGTGGGAGGATGATGTATCTCATCTGCTGGTATTTTGTCATGCCCAGGGAGTGGGCCGCTTCCCACTGGCCTTTCCGAATGGACTGGATCCCGGCTCTGACGATTTCAGTGATATAGGCACCCTCGAAAATTGCCAGGGTAAACAGGGCGGACAGAAAGGTCGTGAGGTGCTCCGGGGGGGCCAGGCAGAAGGTCACAATGGATACCAGGAGGTTGTCCCTGCCCTGGAGTGCATCGCCTATGCCGCTGTATGGCAAAAGGTTGTTTCCGATGAAAAAATATACGATAAATATGATTACCAGCGGCGGCAGGTTGCGCATGGTTTCAACATATGTTCCGCTGACCAGCCTGAGGAACACCACCTTGGAGGAGCGGCAGATCCCCATGATCGTACCTATAATAACGGCCAGAATGGTGCCGAAGATACTGAGACGGATGGTGTTGAAAAGGCCCCACATCAATACATTGGAGACCCATTTCCCGCTTTCCTCATCAAAGCGGTACAGGAATTGAGGGATTTGCCCCCAGTTCCACTTGTAGTTAAGTCCGATTTCCACCCGGTAATAGATGACCACGCCGATGAGCAGGAAAATGGCACCCACGATAATGTCTGATTTTTTTAATGGTATATTTTTTTTGTACATGGAACTTCCTGAAGCTTGCTTACAAAAGTGTAATGATGCCGGCATAACCTGCCGGCACCATTACACATTTTTTATCTGGAATTTTATTGAAGCAGTGCTTCCCATTCCAGGCTCTTCCACCAGTAGTCGACCTTCTTTTGGATGAAACCGTTGTTACGCACAACGGTAATCCAGTTGTTCAGATAAAACAGCGTATCCGGATCGCCCTTGGGGACGCCCATGCAGATAGGCTGCTGCTCGAGATTTTTGTCCAGAAACATCAGAGTATCGGGATATTTGGCAGCCAACTGGGCCGGCTGGGGAGCTGTACCCAGAAAAGCCGTTGCCTTGGCGTTCAGGAGTTCCTGAATCATGGGGCCTTCGTCGGGGAACAGTCTCACTTTGGCATTTTTGTAGGTTTCCTTGGCCAGCGCAGCGCCGGTGGTGCCCAACCGTGCAATAATGGTGTTGCCTTTTTTGTCCAGATCCATATAGTCGGAGACTCCCGCTGCAAAATCTTTGTGAACCACGATATTCATGCCTGCGTAATCGTAGGGAGTCGTGAAGTTGATTTTCAAGGCCCGCTGGGGCGTTCCGGTCATACCGGCGATAATCAGGTCAAATTTGTTCGTCAACAGCGATGGGATGAGGCCTTCCCACTTGGTGGGTACAAATTCAATCTTGACCCCCATGTCTTTGGCCAGTTGTTTGGCGACATCGATTTCGAATCCGACCCATTCACCCTTTTTGTCCTGCATGGCCCAGGGCACGAATGAGGATAGGCCGATTCGCAGCGTCCCTTTGCGCATCACCTTGTCGATAATACTGGATTTAGCGAGTTGTTTATTGATGTCATCGGCAGACACAGGCCCAGCAAGGCAGAACATCAGCGTCATCAAAACAGCCGTTGTAATCGCCAACACACGTCTTTTCCCCGTCATCTTTTTTTTCATTTTCTTTGTCTCCTTTGTTGTGGGTGATAGTTTGGAAAATTGCTCCCGGTTTCCGCTTTTCTATGGTGAGCGTGCTGATTCCCAGAGAGCCGTTCCTGAAAAAGCGTTGATTTGTTTTTTCCTTTCCGTCCGGCCCCGCGAGAAACAATTCGTCCTGTGTTACGACAAGCAGCGGGGAGTTTGTATTAAAGGATTTGGCTGAGAAAAAGTTTTGTACGATCTTCTTTCGGACTGGTAAAAAAGTGATCCGCCGTGCCTTCCTCCACCTTCATGCCATCCTCCATGAAAATAACCCAGTCACTGACTTCCTTGGCAAACCCCATTTCGTGGGTAACGACGACCATGGTCATACCCTCGACAGCCAAATTTTTCATCACCTCAAGAACTTCTCCGATCATCTCCGGGTCCAGGGCACTGGTTGCCTCATCGAACATCATGACTTTCGGGTTCAGCGCCAGCGCTCTGGCAATGGCCACCCGCTGCTGCTGTCCGCCGCTGAGCTGGCTTGGAAAGCTGGCGGCTTTATCTGCTATGTTCACCTTGTTCAGCAGGTGCATGGCCTCCTCTTCGGCTTCACGCCTGGATCGCTTGCGTACGAGCATCTGTGCTATCGTGATGTTTCTAAGAACCGTCAGGTGCGGGAAGAGATTGAAGTGCTGAAACACCATGCCCACTTCCCTTCGAATTTCCAGGCGGTTTTTTTTATCGTCGTCAAGCGGAATACCGTCAATGGTGATCGATCCTGAATCGATCTCCTCCAGCCCGTTCAGACATCGCAGGAATGTCGATTTCCCGGAACCGGACGGCCCGATGAGGACCACAACTTCACTACGGCGAATGTCGGTGGAAAAATTCTTCAATGCCACCACACCGTTGGAAAAAGTTTTGCCGATGCGGTCAACATGGATAATATCATCCCCAAATTGTTTGGCGCTCATTCGGTTACCTCGATTTTTAATAAAATCGCCGTGCGATTTGTTTGGAATCAACTCCGTCTGCATTTTAAGAGCAGCGGTGAGCAATGTTAAGACAATACCCTGTAGCGTTTTTCAAAATAGGCCACGACCTGTGACAGTATAAGCGTCAGCGCCAGATAAATTGCCGCGATGGTAAAATATATCTCAAATACCAGGAATGTCTCCGAGGCGATTTCATTGGCGTACATGGTCATTTCGTATATGGCAATGATACTGACCAGGGACGAATCCTTGATCAGGGACACTGCCTGGCTTGTCAAAGGCGGAACAATACGCCGTATGGCCTGCGGCAGAATAATATAACAATAGTTATGAAACGTGCCCAATCCCAGGGCGTAGGAGGCTTCCCATTGTCCTTTGTTTACGGCCACGATGCCGGATCGGTAAATTTCCGAGGCATAGGCCCCTTCAAAAAGGCTCAGGGCCAGGATTCCTGCGGTGAATCGATCGATATCCAGTATGGGGGCCACGACGAAATACATAAAGAATATTTGTACCAGTAACGGTGTGTTGCGTGTGATTTCGAGATAGATGCGGGCAATACCCCTTGCCAGCAACGAGTTGGAGAGCCGCATCAAGGCGGTAACCAGCCCGATAATATAGGTCAGGATGAGGCTCATCCAGGTGATGTTCAGTGTAACCTTGAGTCCTTCCAGAATAGGGCCGGCAATAAATCGACCGTCGTCAAATTGATAAAGGTACTTGGGAATTTGAAACCACTGCCAGTAATATCCCTGATCTTCAGCGCCATGGAGGAGAAGGAGCACACCCCCGGTCATCAGAGCCAGATATGCCGCAATATCAAAAAGATAATTTCGTTTACAAAATTGAATGATTGAAATTTTCATAGGAATAATTTTTATCATTTTACGATAAATCCGTCAATTTAATTTCTTTCCAGAAACAGGACACGTGAACGACTCTGGAATATCAAGAACCTAACCGGACATTATTGATTCCGGCTGGATCTTTTCTAACCTGACGACAACGTGTTTCAGATTCGGGAATCCTGATATGGGGTCCACATCGGTATCGTCGGTCAATAAATTTACATTGCCCTGATCCCAGCCATGACCGACCTGAAGTATACCGGGCAACACTTCGTCTGCTTTGAGAATTTTTGCTGAAAGCATCAGCTCGCCGGTCTTGCTGACAATGCGGACTTTTTCATCATTGGAAATGCTTAAACGCTCGGCGTCCATGGCGTTGATTTCCACTACCGGATCGGGGTTCCGCCTTTTAAAACGAACAATGTTGCGGTATCTGGAATGGTAATAAAACGGACTTCGTGCACCGGTGGCCAGCAAAAAGAGATTTCTTTTACCGCAGGGATGATGGCGGGGAGGAATGTATTCGGGGAGTGACGGCAAGTCCCTGAATAATGTTACATCCGACGTCAGTTCGATTCTCCCACTGGGGGTGGGAAAGGGTATACTTTCAAACTTACGGCGCCGTAAAGGCGCGTATTCAATACCTTGTGTGCTTTTTTCCAGTGCCTTGAAATCAATGCCGCTGCCTTCAAGAATCCATTGATTGACCGCCGTTTCATCGGGCCAGGGAAAATATCGCATGCCAAATCCCAGTTCATCGGCCAGATCCTTCCAGAAATCGTATTCGTTGCGGATTCCCTTGAACTCAATTACCTTGCGGGATAAGGCGGCAAGGTGTTTATATGGATAGTAGTGCAGTTCACTACGTTCCAGGAATGAGGCAGCCGGAATGATGTAATGGGCCAGTTTGGCGGTTTCGGTGATAAACAGATCTTTGACCACCAAAAGATCCAGACTGCTCAACGCCTGCTTCACTTTGGCGGCGTTGGGATTGGTCAGCACCGGGTTGGCCCCGGAAATAATACAGCCGCGGAGTGGATAATTCCCTTTTCCCAGCATGTAATCCATGGCAGCCAATGATGAACATTGCTTCCGGAATTGATACAGCAGGGGAAACCGGTCCGCCCCGATGGGTTGAAAATCACTTAGCGGCAGATGATCGTAAAGCGCCAGGCTCCGGACATTCGGATATTCCGGCCATGGGCTGCCGCCGGGAATATCGGCGGAGCCGCAAATGTTTCCCAGTGATACCATCGCCCTGATGACGTTTACACCGTTGACCTGGTGTTCCAGTGAAATGCCCACATATTGAGATATGCCGGGAACATTTGCGGCGATCAATTCGGCCAGTTGCCTGATCGTATCGATTGAAACACCGGTCTCACGGGATACGTACGCCGTATCGAATTTTTTCGCGTAGGCCCTGAAATCATCAAAACCGACCGTGTATTGCCTGACAAAGTCCGCGTCGTATGCGTCCTCCTGAATCAAATGGTTGATCAGCCCCCAGACCAGGGCACCATCGGTACCGGGGATGATTCTGACCGCCATTTCGGCATATCTTTCGGTTTTGGTTTTCCGGGGATCGATGACGACGATCTTTGCGCCCTTTTGCCGGCCTTTCAGAACTTCCTGCATAAAAGGCGGGTGCGTGATGTCAAGGTTTGCCCCCCAGATCAGGATGACATTTGAGTCGGAGTAATCCTCGCAGGCGGGATAGTATCCCTGAACAAGGTGATAGGCGATGTGGCGCGCGGCGTAGCAGACCGAATCGGCAGAGAAGTAATTGGGAGAACCAAGCGCGTGAATAAATCTTCTGGCATACTCTTCCTGCTGAAGAAAACCGAGGGCCTCACCCGTCCAGGCGCCGACGGATCTGGCTCCCAGTTCGTCCTTGATTTTAGATATTTTATCTGCAATTTCAGCAATTGCCCGGTCGTAGGGAATCGGTTCGAACTTCCCGTTTTGCATTCGTTTGAGGGGCGTCAATATTCTGTCGCGATGATAAATCATCTCCAGGGCGGCAGTGCCCTTGGGACAGATTTTGCCACGGCCGACGGGATGACTTTTGTCACCGGTTATTTTTGTCAGCCTGCCGTTTTCGACCTGGACATTGATGCCGCAATGCATATCACACTGCCTGCACAAAGTAGATATAACACCATTTTTAAGGTCGGTTTCAGATCTCACTGTATCACCAATTGTTGGATCCGGTACGTACGGCAATTGTAATATTCCCGGTTAGGCTTCAAACTGTTTACCATCAAGGTCGGTAAGGGCTCCGGCACGAATTGCATCGAGGGCTTCCTGAATCTTTTCGGGCAATGGTTCCGGTTTGTGGTTATGCAGGATATTAATGGCTTTTTGGGCGGCATTATCACCCCAGGTTTTACTGCCCATTTTTTCCCATAAATCGGGGTTGGTACGATTACAGAGCCGGGGCTGCCAATGTTCCTGTTTGAAAAATTTCATGGTATGCCCGGTGGAGATAAAAGCCCCCTGGGGCCCAACCTCCCTGATAACATCCATGCCGATATGTTCCGGGTCGATATCAAATCCCTTGATAACCCGTCGGACATAACTGATTATTTCGGCATTCATTACCAGCGCCGCAGGGGAGCCCACCAGGCCTTGCCCCATATAGGCAATGTCATGAACGAGGTTGGCCCCGTCCAGGCCCGCCATGAGCAAAGACATGGCCCATTCCATGCCGGCCTGCTGGTCGATGCAGTTGGAGTCGCTTGCACCGGCGGTGCCCCACATGGGAATACCGTAATAATGATACAGATCGCAGCAGGCTGAAAGTGCCAATCGGTATTCCGGGCAGCCATAGCTGCAGGTGGATGTTTTCATGTCCAGGGTAGACATGCCAAAGCCGGAGATGATCGGTGCACCCTTGGCTCTGAGCTGGTGCAGTACCACGCCGCTCAGGGCCTCGGCGTTTCCGACGGTAACGGCTCCGGCCAGGGTGACCGGGGCGCTGGCACCGGACATCATCCCGGGGGTATAATTGACCGGAGCGGCGTTGTCGGCGCAGAAAAAGAGCTTTTGAATGGCGCCCGAAGAATGCAGAAGGGGAGTCAGGGGCTCGGCATAATGAATGTGGATCGGTTTTTCCCGCAATGCCTTTTTGCCGCCCATAACCGCCGCGGCCATGTCATTGATGATTTTAATATCCTCCATGCCGGCGGCAGTGTAAAATATGGGTTTGGTTGAATTTTCAAGTTGTGCTTTGAAAGAATCGATATACATCAGGTTTGTCGGTGAATCATAGGGAAGGGCATAGGAGCCCAAAAAATCGATTTCTTCCAGATCATCGGCGATTCTGGCGGCATTGGCGACATCTGAAAGTCTTGAGTCTCGAAGAACCCCGGTTTCAACGTCCCAGGTTTTGATAAGATCGGTGCCCATGCCGAAATAAGTTTTATTACCCTCGAGAAGCATGGCTTCTTCACCCATCCGGTTATACAGGGTAATTCTGGAAGGGGCGCTGCGGATACACTCTTCCACCAGATAATTGGGGATCCGAACGATATTGTCTTTTTTTATCCGGCAGCCGGCATCGGCCATCATGTCAATGGCTTCCGCATCCATTACCTTGACACCGATCGTCTCGAGAAGTTCGAGAGTAGCATAATGGATGGTATTGATTTGGTTTTGAGTTAGAATCCGGTAGGTGGGTACGCATTGCGATTTGAAGCCGGTATTCATTGCCATATGGTTGTCCTCATTTTTCAACTCAGGTCGGCATGGTTTTTCAAATACTCAGAATCGGGCGCCGGTAAAAGGATGTCTTTCTAACGATATTTTTCAGAACAGGCTGAAAATAGTTTATGCTTTTCCGAAATGGAGTGTATTGTTGAATTAACACCGGTGCCGGGACAACGCCCGGCACCGGTGTGGTATTAACGGGCCTGATTGAATTTAAAAGAGAAACTCCACGCCCATTTCAGCAATTTCATCCTTGACTTTTTTGAACATGTCAAGATGTTCGGATGTGGGAACGGCTTTGTCCACGTCATAACATTCCTGGTATTGACTGCCCATGGGGGCCGTAGCGGCCTGGTCTTCATATTTGGCCAGAAGCTTGTTCGCTATTTCGTTTGCTTTTTCTCTTGTCATTCCCTGCCGGGCAACGGCATGGCCGACTTCAGCGCCCATTCTTGCTTCCAGCGGTGTTGCCCTGTTGCGATATTTGTTTCGGGTGGAGGCCATTTCCCAGAGATGCCAGCCGGATACGGTGCTGACAAGGGCATGGCAGGCGGTTTCATAAAAAAGCATTTCCGTCATGGGGCCGGCGTTTGCAAACCCGTTGGAGGTGTATAACAGGTTGCTGTTGCGGGCCATTGCCTGACCTGCCATTGAGATCGGCCACAAAAGTTCCCGGGTGGTGTTGGACCCCCAGTTAAGGTGAAAGGGAAAGTGCTGGTTAAACATGGCGCCGTAGATGCACAATCCATTGAGGCTGTACGCCACGAGTGCCACGGCAACACCTTCCGATCCGCCGCACCAGCCGCCGTAAATGGGACCTGTCAGGTTGCCGGTAAAGCAGCCGTACTGAGCGCAGTGAACCACTCGGTTGAGCAGGGTATCCGCGGTTTTAAACTCGGTAAGAGTCCCGAGAATACGGGTGTCGGTGGTGCGAACGCCCCATTCGTTATTTGAAACGGCAATCTGGCCGCTGTCATGCTCCGCGGTTCCCACGGCAACGAAAAAAGTGCCCGGACGGCCGGTCTGTTTGGCAGCCAGTCTGAGGTTATAGATATGCTGGGTGCAGCCGTTGATTTCTGTTGGGCCCGCGGATCGAATTTTCTGACCCATGGAATCTTCCAGGATCGGGGCGCAGAAACCGTCCAGAAGGGGCTCTTTGAGATAAGCCAGACATTGTGAATAGTGCAGGCTTTCATCACAGGTGGCATCGCCCGAGTAGATGCAGAAAGGAGGCAGCGTATCTTCCACCTTACGGTGCTGCCACAGCACGGCATCCTTTCCCGCTCCGACCCAGTACTGCCCCCTGGCCATGTAGAGCGCTTCTTTTATTTCATCATCCGTTACTTTGATAATGCGGTGGGTATCCGTATTATAAAGTCCAACCTCTCGAAAAAGTTCCCATCCGGCCTTCCATATCCGGTCGGCCATCTCGTCGTCCACCGGGACGGGATTGCCGTGGTCGCATTTGATCTCATATTTTTTAACAATTTCCTGCAGTTTGGGCGTAAACAGTTTGGGAAGAAAATCATCTTCATCCATCTGCGGGCCGGTATTGGATCGATCCTGTATTTCCCAAAGACGATATGCGGTTGTCATTATGTTGCCTCCTTAAAATTTGGTTCGCTACTCAACAATTATTCATTCAACAGTCCGGCCATCAGACTCGGTGCGGAGCCCGCGTCATAGCAGTAAAGATCGGCACCGATTTCATCAGCCCAATCCTGCGTGGTCGGCGCGCCGCCGATAACCACTTTATACTTATCTCTCAACCCTTTGTCCTTCAAGAGATCGATAATTTCCTTCTGGTGCGGCATCGTTGTGGACATCAAAGAGGAGGCGGCGATAAAATCAGCTCCCATCTCTTCGGCGGTTTTTATAAAAATCAGAGGATCAACATCATATCCAACATCCTTTACCTGAAAACCATTGGCTTCCAGCATCAGCTTCAAGATGTTCTTGCCGATCTCATGCAGATCACCCTTGACGGTCCCCACGATCACCTTGCCCTTGTTTTCGACAACGGCACCCTCAAGCATTTTGGAACGGCACAGTTCAACCGCAGCCGCCATTGCCTCGCCGGCCTGCATCATTTCCGGAAGAAATATCTCCAGTTTTGCAAATCGCTCCCCCACCTCGCCCATTGCATCGGTAAGGGAGGATATGATCTTCATCGGATCAGTGCCGTCACCTATAAGTTTTTCAGTTAACGCTACGCTTTCATCTTTGTTGCCGGATGATACAAACCGACATAGATTGTCCAACGACATGGTTATGCCTCCTTGTTTATTTTCAGTGGTATAGACTGTCACATATTGAACTTCACTGCGTTATCGGTCGTCGGCGTATTACAATACAGCCTCCTCCCTCTATCCTTGTGCAATTTAATATGTGACGGCCTATAGTTTGGTTGTATATACAGGTTGTTTAATCTTTTAAGCTGAAGTTTAAACCTTGTCAAGGATTTTTTTAAAAAAATTGACCGGGGAGCTAAAAAATGCTTGATGTCGCCGTTTTCATAGGCATATCCGCTACTCGCCATTTCTTGTAAAATCGGAATTATCAAGCATGGGGGTGAATGTGTCCATGAAAGCCATCTCTCCCCTCATGAAATATTCAACATAGGTAACCGGTTTTTCAAATGAGTACTGGACGCGCTGAATACGGAAGACCGGATACCCCGGATCTACCTGAAAAAGCCTGGCCGTTTCTTTTTCCAGGACAATGGCCGTCATGCTCTGGCTGACCCGGGTGAGGGGAAGATGATATTTGTTTATCAGGATGTCATGGATCGATCTGCCTTGAAGATTTTCCCATAGTATGCCTGCGCACATGTCGGCTCGCAGGTAGCGGATCGCGTAACGAACCGGTTTTTTATCAAAGAACCAGAGTTGGCGAATGAGCACCACCTGGCCATTGTGGTCCAGCATTTTATCAATATTTTCAGGCGGATCAATAACCTGCGATTCAAGTATTTCGGATGTGATCTCAACATTGAGATCTTCCGCCCATTTCCGAAAAGGGCGTATTTTGAAAAAACCAGACGTATAATAATTTTTTTTCTTAACAAACGTCCCCTTACCGGGAATACGCTCAATAAATCCCTGTTCTACTATTTTGTCCAGTGCTTTTCGGGCGGTCATGCGGCTTACGCTGAATGTTTTTGCAAGCTGGTTTTCAGACGGGATGGCGTGGGTAAAATTTTTTGATTCTATCCCCTGTATGATGTAATCTCTGATTTTTTCATATTTCGGGTAATTTTTGGCCATTTCACGGTTTCCAGGTTTAACAACACGGTATTTCAGACGATACGGAACCGGATAATCCTGTAACGTGGAAGCATATGCCGTAGTTCAATTTTCCCATAATCGGCGGTAAATCCATATTCCGGTTGATTACAATAATTTTTAAAATTTATTTCTTAACATCTTGTATTACAGGTTGTTGAATAATGTCGAGAAATTTTTTTCTTGACAGGATCGGCAGATGATTTTACCCTTTAGCAACGTTGTATATACAATCATGATTTTACAGATGTTTACCGTTTACAAATCCAAAAATTCAGGGCTCGCGCGTTTTGTTAAATTTTTGATGACAGACATGCTTTTACGAATAAAGTGAGGGCGGGTGACGCTCTGCGATGTAAATTTTTTTCCTAATATGGAGAGTACAAAAATGAAGCAGGTACTGCTGGATAAAGGTCGGCTGTCGATTGACGATATCGTGGCGGTTGCCCGTTATGGTGCGCCGGTTGGAATCACGAATGCGGGTGAGCAAAGGGTCGAGCGCACCCGGAAGCTGATCGCCAAGTGGGTCAGAGAGGAGAAAAATATTTACGGCATTACCACCGGGTTCGGGGCTTTGTGCAATGTTTCCATTTCAGAATCCGATACCCGTGCATTGCAGCAGAAAATTATTATGAGCCATGCCGCCGGAGTCGGCAATCCGCTTCCTGAAGAAGTTGTGCGGGCCATTATGGCCATTCGTGTGCATGACCTTGCCATGGGCCATTCCGGATGCCGCATCAAAACCCTCCGTCATTTGCTGGCATTTTTAAATGACGGCGTTACGCCGGTGATTCCGGAAAAGGGTTCGGTGGGCGCCAGCGGCGACCTGGCACCCACGGCGCATATGGGCCTTGTTCTCATCGGTATGGGGGAAGCGTTCTACAAAGGACAAAAGATCTCCGGAGCCCTGGCCCTGGAGAAAACAGGGCTGACGCCCCTGGTTCTTGAAGCCGGTGAAGGCCTGGCCCTGATAAACGGTACCCAGGTCATGACCGCGATTGCTTCGCTGGTGGTTCGTGATGCGGTTCGGCTTTCAAAGCTGGCCGATATTGCCTGCGCCATGAGTCTTGAAGTCCTTATGGGCAGCAACAGTGAATTTGATCCAAGAATCCACCAGGTCCGTCCCCATCCGGGTCAGATCGCATCGGCGGACAATATGCTTCGGCTGACTGAAGAAAGCCGGATTATTCTTTCCCATGTCGGCTGTGCACGGGTTCAGGATGCTTATACCCTGCGCTGTTCGCCCCAGATCCATGGCGCGAGTAAAGACGCGGTTACACATGCACAGCGTGTCGTTGATATCGAAATTAATTCCACAACTACAAACCCGCTGATCTTCCCGGATACCGAAGAGATCCGGCTTGGAGGAAATTTTCACGGCCAGCCCATTGCCATGGCGGCCGATTATCTTTCCATGGGGATTGCCGAACTGGGTAATGTGTCGGAACGTCGAATTGAACGGCTGGTCAATCCGCAACTGAGTGAACTGCCGGCTTTTCTGGTAAAAAACGGCGGCCTTAATTCCGGATTTATGATTGCCCAGTATGCCGCTGCGGCCCTGGTGTCCGAAAACAAGGTGCTGGCACATCCGGCCTGTGTGGATTCTATCCCTACTTCGGCCAACAAGGAAGACCATGTGAGCATGGGTACCATTGCCATTCGTCAGTGCCGTGAGATCCTGAACAATGTCGAGCATGTTATCGCGGTTGAGTTGATGTGCGCGGCCCAGGCCTATGATCTTATCGCCGAGAACAATCCCATTGAAGCCGGCCGGGGAACCATGGAAGCCTACCGGGTGATTCGGGAGGAGATATCGTACCTGGCGGAAGACCGGGTTATCTCGGAAGATATTGAAGCCATGGTGGCCCTTATTCGCAGCAACCGGATTGTTGAAGCCGTTGAAAAAAAAGTGGGCCCGATAAAATGCTGCACCCAGGATTAAAGGCATATCGGATTTTACCGCCTGCCACGCCCATGGGAGGTGGTTTGACGAAGTCCCCTTCGAAGGGAGGGCTGAATTCCATTAATTGTCATTTAATATCAACGGCATCGCAGTTTTGAAAGACCATGAATGATCACTGCCCGGTTAAACAAAATATTGATATTCTCCTTGAAGCCGAAGCCGCTCAAACCGTACTGGATCCCGAACCGCGCCGGCATATGACCGGTCTGCTCCATCTGCTGGAGGAGATTGCCGCAGGCCGGGCGGCGATGGGGCATTTGGATGCCCTTGCCGCCATGGCAGACAGACTGGCCGCGGCCCGGGAAACCGCGGCTGCAGCTTTGGGCCGAAAGTTTCTGAATACTCTGGCAGGTGAACGGGAAGTTTTTCAAAGCCATATTGAGAGCCGCAACTGTCCCACGGGCGAATGTGACCTGCTTGCTCCGGCCCCCTGTCAAATGGCCTGCCCGGCCGGGATTGATGTGGCCTGCTATGTGAGTCTGATCGGTCAGGGGCGCTATGCCGAAGCCGTGGACGTGATCCGCCTGGACAATCCTTTCCCGTGGGTCTGCGGGTTGATTTGTGTGCACCCCTGTGAAACCGAGTGCCTCCGCCAACGTCTGGATACGCCGATAGCCATTCGCGATTTGAAAGCCTTTGCCGCCCGGCAGGCCATGTCAGCCGGGCTTTGGCGATTGGCGCAGGTACCGGCTCCCGCCAACGGCCAACGGGTTGCGGTCATCGGGGCCGGTCCGGCAGGGCTTTCGGCCGCCTATCATCTGGCATTAAACGGCTATGCGGTGACCGTGTTCGAGAAACTGCCCATGGCCGGTGGTATGATGGCAGTGGGTATTCCACCTTACCGGCTGCCCCGGGAGCTGCTGACGGCCGAAGTCGAGCTGATTCAGAGTCTGGGGGTGGAGATTCGAACGGAGGTCGCCTTTGGCAGGGATGTTACCCTGGAAAGGCTGCGTGCCGATGGCTATGGCGCCTTTTTCGTGGCCACCGGTCTGCACCTCAGCGGGCGTTTGAACGTTCCCGGCGAAGACCTGTCCGGGGTACTCAAAGGAGTGGATTTTTTACGGGAGGTCTCTCTGGGCCGGTCGGTATCGCTGGGCCGTCGGGTGATCGTCATCGGGGGCGGCAATGTGGCTATTGATGTGGCCCGCTCGGCCCTGCGGGCGGGGGCCGGGACGGTATCCCTGGTATGCCTTGAAAAGCGGGAAGAGATGCCGGCCTGGGAAGATGAAATCAAGGAGGCCCTTGAAGAAGGGGTCGGACTGACCAACTGCTTCGGACCCAGCCGGTTTATTGAAGAAAACGGCCGTGTGGCCGGGTTGGAATTCAAACACTGTACCTCTGTATTCGACGAGGATCGGCGCTTCAACCCCTGCTACGATGAATGTGTATTGAATTTAATGAAAGCCGATAATATTATTGTTGCCATTGGTCAGGCCGGGGATGTGGAATTTGCCAGGACCGAAGGCATGGCCCTGACCTCCCGGCATGGTTTGGCCGCGAATGCCGTAACCTATCAGACGCCGGTGACAGACGTATTTGCCGGCGGTGATGCGGTTTACGGGCCCCGCTCGGTGATCGAGGCCATCGGAGCCGGCAAGGCGGCGGCCCGCAGCATCCATTGCTACCTTCAGGGGCTGCCGCTGCCTCGAATGGCGGCACTTCCCGTGCGGCGCATGCAAACAGAGGTTTTCGAAATGTCGGCCATGCGCAAAATGGAACTGCGGCGTCCCAGGCTTCCGGCGGCCGATCCGATTCTGCGCCGCCGTACCTTTGAACGCCTGGAAACCGAACTGTCCCCAGCCCAGGCCCGGGATGAAGCCCGGCGCTGCCTGCGCTGTGATATCTGCAAGCGCTGCGGCCAGTGTGCATCGGTCTGCAGGGAGAAAATGGGCCTGGACGCCCTGCCTTTCAATAATTTTGACTCGCCTGATCCGCCTGCCGGTGATTTCAGGGTGACCACCGACAATTGCGTGCTGTGCGGGGCCTGCACCGAAAACTGCCCCACCGGCGCTATCCGGATTGAGACGCATAACGGGGAGTGCCGACTGAGTTTTTGCGGCACCGTGCTGTGCCGGGACCAGATGGAATACTGCCGGGAGTGCGGCGCCGAACTGGGGGCCACACGCTATCTGGACCATGTTCATCACCGTATGCAGGGAATTGATCCTCTGCAGCCCCGGCGGCTTCTGTGTGCGGATTGTATCCGAAAAGATCTTGAAGACCGTTATCTGGCGATTCCGGCAGGCCGGCGGTCACCGGTCATCCATCTGGATGATTGATACATTGACCCCGAATTAAAGGCAATACTATCGTATTTAGATAATATAAGTTTTATCTGTAAAGGATAAATAAATTCGGAATTCTTAAGATTTTTGGTAGGCGTTAAGAGGTTCAATGCTCCCCAGTTCAAAGGTTCGGTTGGTTTTAACTTCAGCCTTATTACCGCAAATACGGCAGCACATCGGACAAAATAAATCCATCATTCGGAAACTTATCAAACCCATTTTTCACTGTTTCCTGCAACAAGCTTTTTCGTTACTGTCACACGGTATTCGAAGCCGCCGGAGCTGATAACAATCTCCAAATCGCCAAATTTGCAGACACTAACCATACCTCGGATGATTAAAAGTCAGTGTCATCATTTATACATTTTTGAATATTCAATTTACTTCCGGATTTGCCTGGCTAAGTTATCCGGATTTAACAAACCAGCTTACTG
>NBLJ01000131.1 GCA_002084545.1 Desulfobacteraceae bacterium 4572_123
GGTTCAGGTCTTGCGTTTGCCTGCGACCTTACCGTTGCCGCCGAAGATGCCCGGTTTGGAACAACTGCCATCAATGTCGGATTGATCTGCCTCGGGCCTGCCGTGCCCCTTGCCCGGCTGGTGGGACGCAAAAAAACACTGGAAATGGTCCTCACCGGCGATTTCGTATCGGCTGCCGAGGCCCGGCGTCTGGGGCTTGTCAACCAGGTAGTGCCTCCGGAGGAACTGGAAAATGCCACCATGGAACTGGCCCGCAAACTGGCATCCAAAAGCCCTCTGGCCGTACAGATCGGCAAGCAGGGAATTTACGGCATGATGGATCTTCCCTACCACCAGTCCCTTGATTATCTGGGAGAGCTGTTTGCATCCCTTTGCGTAACGGAAGATGCCCATGAAGGTCTGCGGGCTTTTGAGGAAAAACGCAAACCCGTCTGGAAATGCCGGTAAGTGATTCCATGCTGAAAACAAAACATAATATCAAAAATATCGCCATCGGGCTTTTCTATAAAAAAGGATACTTTGCCACCAGCATCAGCGAAATTGCCAACGGCTGCGGTATTCGCAAAGCCAGCATCTATTATCATTACCCCAGCAAAGAGGATCTCTTATTCTCTATTCTGTCCGAGACCATGACATGCCTTATGGATCATCTGCACAACAGTCTGGCGGGAATTGAAGATACGGAAGATCGTATGCGGGCTGCCGTACGAGGCCACGTTCAGTTTCACCTCAACCGCCAGAAGGAAAACTTTATTGCCAACAGCGAACTGCGGGGATTGACCCGCGAGCATTGCCGGATCATCGTAAAAAAACGGGATGCCTATGAAAAAATATTTCAAGGGCTTATTCAGCAGGGCATCAAACAGGGAGTTTTTCATGATTGCGATATAAAAATACTCTCTTACGCTATTCTGACCCTGTGTACCTCGGGCGCATCATGGTTCAATCCGGGTGGACGGTTGACCGTCGACGAGATTGCGGGCATCTATGAAACTTTTATTTTAAACGGCCTGAAACAGGGCTTTGAAAGGAGGAGTTGTGGATTTTGATCTTACCAGAGAACAGGAAATGATTCGCAAGGAAGTTCGAAGGTTTGCCCAGAGTGAAATCGCTCCGATAGCCGCCGAACTTGACGAAAGCGAAACGTTTTCAGCCGATCTGACTAAGAAAATGGGAGAAATCGGGCTGTTCGGCATGTTTGTTGCCGACAAATACGGGGGCCAGCAGATGGATTATATCTCCTACATTATTGCTGTTGAGGAAATCTCGCGTATCGACGGTTCCCAGGGAGCAACCATCGCTGCGGGAAACTCACTGGGTATCGGCCCTCTTTATTACTTTGGCACGGAAGAGCAGAAAAAAAAATATCTGCCCGGGCTGTGCGCCGGGGAAGGGCTCTGGGGATTCGGTCTGACCGAACCCACGGCCGGTTCAGATGCCGGCGGCAGCAAAACAACCGCGGTTCAGGACGGCGATGACTGGGTAATCAACGGTTCCAAAATATTTATCACCAATGCGGCCTGTGAACTGACTATGGGCGTGACCGTCCAGACCATTACAGGTACCCGGGCCAACGGGCGTCCGGAATATACCTGCTTTATTGTCGAACCCGGCATGCCCGGCTTCAAGGCTGTTGCCATGCATAAGAAAATGATGTGGCGGGCATCCAATACGGCCGAGCTCTATTTCGACAATGTACGTGTTCCCAAGGAAAACATACTGGGCAAGCGTGGCGACGGTTTTCATCAAATGCTCCAGACCCTTGACGGCGGCAGACTCTCCATCGGTGCCATGGGTCTGGGCGGGGCACAGGGAGCCTATGAAGCCGCCTTGAAATACGCCAGGGAAAGGCAGCAGTTCAACCAGCCCATCAGTAAATTTCAGGCAGTGGCCTTTAAGCTGGCGGACTGTGCACTGGAAATTGAATGCGGCCGCAACCTGCTTTATAAGGCCTGCTGGCTTCGGGACAATAAACGCGCCTTTGAAAAAGAGGCGGCCATGGCCAAACTGTACTGTTCGGAACTTATGGGCCGGGTGGCCAACCATGCCGTCCAGATCCACGGTGGATACGGCCTGATGAAAGAGTATAATGTGGAGAGATTTTACCGCGACCAGAAGCTGCTGGATATCGGGGAAGGCACGTCCGAAGTTCAACGTCTGGTTATTTCCAGGTATATCGGGTGCTGAATCAATGAGCAGTGAATAGTGAAAAGTAAAAAATAAAAACTTATGGTATCGCTCCTGCCCGCCATCGCTCTCGCTCAGGCGAGGCGGGCGGGTCGCTCTGTCTTTTTTAAAATAAAAAAATTTTTAAATGGAATGCAGCTTGTAGGATGGGCAAAGCGAAGCGTGCCCATCTTTTACATCTTTCGACATTATTTTCAGACGGGGAGGATAGTATGAACGAAAACGTACTTTTGGTGGAACAGACAGATCAGGTACTCCTGCTGACCCTGAATCGTCCAAAGGTCATGAATTCCTTTAACTTTGCCCAGTTAAAAGCCCTTGCACGGCAGATCGAGACCCTGCGGTTCAATTCGGATATCCGGGTAGTGATAATCACAGGTGCCGGTGAAAAGGCTTTCTGTGCCGGTGCCGACCTCAAGGAACGCGTTAGCCTAAGCCCCATTCAGGTCAAAGAATTTATATTTACCATCCGCAACCTTTTTACCGCCATCGAGCAGCTGAACAAACCGGTCATTGCAGCGGTCAACGGAATTGCACTGGGGGGCGGGACGGAACTGGCACTGGCCTGCGATATCCGCATTGCCGCTGAAAATGCATCCATGGGTCTCACCGAGACCAGGCTCGCCATCATCCCCGGGGCCGGCGGCACTCAGCGGCTTCCCAGACTGGTGGGACGCGGCAAAGCCAAGGAACTGATTTTTACCGGACGCCGGATAGGCGCTGCCGAGGCACTGGAGATAGGCATGGTCAACCAGGTTTGTCCTCAAAATATCCTGCTGGATGAATGCTTCAAAATGGCCGCCATGATCTGTGAAACAGGGCCCATTGCCATTGAGCAGGCCAAATATGCCATCAATTACGGCCTGGAAACCGATCTTGCTTCCGGACTGGCCATTGAATCCAACGCCTACTGGGTCACCATTCCCACAAAAGATCGTCTCGAAGGCCTTGCCGCGTTTCGGGAAAAACGTAAACCGGTATACAGGGGTGAATAAAGAATGCCGCTATATTTTATCAAAAATTTTTAACATTATCTCTAAGAGTAATTCAGATAACCCTATTAATCGAGGAATACTATGGACAATCGAACCCACTGGGAAAATGAAGAAAAAAAGCTGGACGAACTGGTCTACAGGGCCACATGGCCCGGCGGTGAAAAAGCAGTGGCCAAACTGGCAAAGCAGGGCAAACGGCCGGTACGTGAACTGATCAGCAACCTTATTGATCCCGGCACTGATTTTTTTGAACTCTCCAGGATTGCCGGTTTCGGGGTGAACTATCCGGGCGTGGAGGATGTTCCCTGCGGCGGAGTGGTAACCGGTGTGGGCAAAATCAACAACAACTGGACCATGATATTTGCCAATGACAGCAGGGTCAAGGCCGGTACCTATTTCCCCATCACGCTGAAAAAACATATGAGGGCCCAGGCCATTGCCGAACGATGTGGCCTTCACTGCGTCTATATTGCCGATTCAGGCGGCGCTTTCCTGCCCATGCAGGCCGATGTCTTTCCGGATGATCAGCATTTCGGATCCATGTTTTTCAATATGGCCCGCATGTCGGCAAAAGGATTGAAACAAATCACCCTGAGTACCGGCGGAAACACCGCCGGCGGGGCCTACATCGTATTCATGGCCTGCCAGTCGGTCATGATCGACCGGATGTCCTACTCTTTTCTAGGAGGCCCCCCGCTGGTAAAAATGGCCACCGGTGAAACCATCTCCGCGGAAGACCTGGGAGGCGCAAAGATACACACCGGCACATCCGGCGGAGCCGATCATTTTTGCGGCAGCCAGGATGAAGCCATCAATAGCGTCAGGGAAATCCTGGCCCTTGAGCCGCCCCAAAAACTGCATCTGCACCGCTATGCCGAAACCCCTCCACGGGTGCCCGCCGATGCAGTCTATGACCTGCTTCCGGCAGCCATCCACCAGGGAATCGATACCCGGCAAATCCTCGGATGCATTGCCGACGACAGCTATTTTTACGAATACAAAAAAAACTACGCACCAGGACGGGGGGACAATATCCTTGCCGGTAAAATTCGTATCAAGGGTCTGCCCGTAGGCGTTATCGCATCAAATGCCGTGGGCATAATTTTTGTTGAAGCGGCCCGCAAGGCCACGGAATGGATCGTCCGCTGCTCCCAGGAAAAAATCCCTTTGCTGTTTCTGCAGAACTCTCCCGGCTATATGGTGGGTTCGGATTCAGAACATATGGGAATCGGCAAGTACGGCTCGGACATGGTGCGGGCCGTCTCCTGCGCCCAGGTTCCGCGTATTCAGATGGTAATCGGACCGGATAACGGGGCAGCCAATTACGGCATGTGCGGCAGGGCTTACAGACCCCATTTCCTGTTTACCACCATGCGGGGGCGAACCTCGGTCATGAGCGGACGCAGCGCCGCCGGTGTACTTCTGAGCATTGAGGAGCGCAAACGCAAAGCCCGCAACAATCCCATGACCGAAGCTGAAAGGCAGGCCTTTCGTGACAAAATGATTGAAAAATACGACGGCGAAGCGCATCCGTTTTACTGCGGCGCCCGCCTGCTGAACGACCGGGTTTTAAAATTCAGTGAAATGCGTGACTGGCTGGCCATGGCTTTTGAAGTCAGCCTTCTTTCTCCCATTGGTGATCCGGCTTTTGGTAATTTCAGATTTTGAAAAATGGGCT
Source organism: Desulfobacteraceae bacterium 4572_123 (assembly GCA_002084545.1). GTDB lineage: Bacteria > Desulfobacterota > Desulfobacteria > Desulfobacterales > 4572-123 > 4572-123. The sequence goes on from NBLJ01000131.1 coordinate 4,861, forward strand.
GAGCCCAAAAATTTAACAAGGAGGACTTAAATAAATGACTGAATATGATTACTGGAAAATATTCCCCAGAATGCCCAAAAAAGTAGTGATCGGCGATATAACAATCCGTGACGGGTTACAGCACGAAGAAAAATTCATTTCCACCGCCGCCAAGAAGTATTATCTGGAAGAGCTGATCTTTGCCGGCTGCCGTAATATTGAAGTTACCAATCTGGGCAATCCTTTTCTCATGCCGCAGTTCAGGGACGCCGAAGAACTGCTTGTCCATTTAAGAAGTGACCGGTTCAAACAAAGATGTGCAAAAAAGGGGGTCAATTATGATGATATCTGCTTTACCGCCATCACCATCCGGGAGGGTGCGGTTAACCGGGCCATCGAGCTTAAAGAAAAAGGCATTGGGCCTGATCGCCTGCTGATGATGGTCTCCACCGAGGAAGAGCATCATTTTGCCAATTCCGGCACAACGCTGCCCGATTACTGGCAGGAGGCCGAACGCTGCATAAAAAAATGCAATGATGCGGGCATGAAAATGTGCGGCACCGTGAGCACAATCTGGGGCAGCCCCATCGGCGGCGCCACGAAGCTTGAGGATGCAGTTGAATTTTCAAAACGATTTCTGGAAATAGGAGCCCATGACATCGAACACGCCGACCACGACGGCAGTGCCTCGGCACCGGATGTGTATCGATACTTTTCCATGGTCCTGGATGAAATACCGGACCCGAAGTATCATATCGCCCATTTCCACGAAACCAAGCGGGTAGCCTCGGCATCGATTCTGGCAGCCCTGCAGGCAGGTATCACCAATTTTGAAGCCACCCTCGGCGGGCTGGGAGGTCAGCCGGCCAATTTTCTGGATGACTGCCCCACCAAGGGAACCGGCGAATATTATTATACCGACCCCCGGTACGTAGGTCTGGTTACTTTGGAAGATACCCTGGTTCAGATCGATGAAATGGGCATCGAACACGGATATGACGTTGACCGCATCCTTAAACTCGGCGGTCAAATGGAAAAAACCATTGGCCGGCGCCTGCGCTCCGAAGCAATGATAAACGGCCGTACGTTAAAAGAGGGTCATATGGAATTTGCCAGGCCGGGTCTGGCCGACCGCAAGAAAAAACTCGGTGAAAAGCCGGGGCAGAAATTTCCTGAAACATGGTCGCCCAAAGCCGTGCTGCCGGAAAAATATAAGCAATAAAATCCTAAGGAGTTAAACATGACAACAAATGAACAAAAACCGCATATCAATGTTGATTTTTTTGAAGACCTGACCGGTGATATCAACAAAATTGATCAGGACGTTACCGAAGACATCGGCCAGCGGCTCAGGACCCTGCGGGAAAAAAAAGAGCTGGATCTTGACGAATTGGCCAACCTGACCGGCTTTGATGTCGAATTTCTAAGCAAAATAGAAAACAACGAAGTTCAACCCCAGCTGGGAACGGTCATCAAACTCTCAAAGGCCCTTGACGGCGCTTTCAGCCGCCTTATTTCAGGCGTTGGAAGCCGGTTATATTCCGTCACACGCAAGGCTGATCAAAAAATTATTTCAAGGTCCACGGCCCAGAAAGGCAAAAAACAGGCATATACATATAAAAGCCTGGCCCCTGAAGTCAAGGGACGTCACATGGAGGCGCTGATCGTCCATCTGGAGGAAAACCCCGGAGCGGATTTAGCGGTTCATGACGGAGAAGAGTTTATATATGTATTAAGCGGCAATGCCGTGATCACCATCGGAGAGGAAACCTTTGTTCTTGAACCGGGCGACAGCGTCTATTATCTGTCCACCACGCCCCACCTGATTGCCGCCCAGAAAGATCAGGCGACAATCCTGGCAGTGATTTATGACAAATGACAAACAAAATCAAAAACCCGGCAATGCGGCAGCACCGGATCAGTGGGTAAAAACCCACTGTGCCCGCATGGACCATGGCGGATGCGGACTTCTGGCCGAAGTTTCAAACAATAAAATTATCCGCCTGAAAGGTGATCCCGACGGATACCTCAACAAGGGCTATATCTGCCCCAAGGGTCTTGCTTCGGCCGAGCGCCTTTCCCACCCGGACAGGCTCCGACATCCCCTGGCAAGAGCAGGGAAACGCGGGTCCGGCAAATGGGAAAAAATATCCTGGGACAAGGCGATAGACACCATATCAAGCAACCTGTGCCGAATCAGGGAAAAAAACGGGGCAAGGGCGGTGGCATTCTGTCAGGGCATGCCCAAGGGCCTGGAACATTTTGTTTTGATCCGCCTTGCCAATATCTTTGGCTCACCAAATCTGGTGGCCTGCCAGGATGTATGCCATGCGCCGCGGGAAATCGGCGGCGGCCACACCTGCGGCTTTTATCCCGTGGCGGACTTTCACCACAAAAGTGAAGTTGTGGTTCTGTGGGGCAGCAATGTGACCGCCACCAACGAAGAGGGAGAGATCGGCAGCCTCCTGCTGGAGCAGTTGCGTCACAAAACCCGCCTTGTCGTTGTCGACCCGGCCCGGACATCCCTGGCGGAAAAGGCCGAGCACTGGCTGCAGCTAAGGCCCGGAACAGACAATGCATTGGCCCTGGCCTTTTTAAATGTCATCATTTCCGAAAAGCTTTATGATGCCGAATTTGTTGAGCAGTGGACAACCGGCTTTAATGAGCTGGCCACCCACGTTCGTCAATACACCCCTGAAAATATGGCACCGGTTACCGGCGTTCCGGCCCCTGTTATTCGCAAAAGCGCCCGGGCATACGCCCAGGCAAGCCCAGGCGCCATTCAGTGGGGGAACCCCATTGAGCAGAACATCAACGCGGTAATATCCAGGCCAACGAACCTTCCATACTCGGGCTGGGTAAATTTGTCCGGGCCGACCTGATTCCTTCCAAAAGAAAAGAAATGCTGCACGCCCATCATCATACCATTCCCAGACTGATGACGGTCCCGCCGGCCTTTTTCAAAAAAGCGGTCCTCGATGAAATCCCCTATGCGGTCAAAGGGGCCTACATGCAATGCACCAATCCCCTGCTGGCCTATGCCGACAGCCGGCAGACTTATGATGCCCTGATGAAACTTGATTTTTTTGCAGTGGCGGATATTTTCATGACGCCCACGGCCGCATTGGCTGATATCGTCCTGCCCGTGGCCACCCATTTTGAATTTAACGACATCGGTCATTACGGCCTGGGGCACGGACATATCCTGGCGCGGCCAAAAATCGTGGATCCTCCCGCGGAATGCCGGCCCGACATCAGGATATTAAATGCGCTGGGAAGGGCCATGACACCAAAAGAATTGTGGCATGACAATTGGGAAACTTTTCTGGAAGATCTGCTGGAGCCCGCCGGTCTGTCCTATGCCGATTTTGTTAAACAGGGTGTCTTAAAAGGAGCTGACCGATTCAAAAAATATATAAAATCCGGCTTTAAAACACCCTCGGGCAAGGTCGAACTGCTCCTTGGCACGGCCAAAAAATTCAATCTGCCCGCCCTGCCCGCTTTCAACGGCCCACCTGAGCCCGAAAATACCGCGTATCCCTTGATTTTAACAGGCGCCAAGGATCCGCACTATATGCATTCGTCCTACCGATGGGTCGATTCTCTCAGGCGGAAAAGCCCTGTGCCCCTTGTCAGTATACACCCTGAAACAGCAGCCTTGCATAATATTCAAAATAACGACGAAGTCGTCATCGAAACCACATCCGGTGCCATCACCCAGTTTGCCCGGCTTACCAAAAGCATCAAGCCGGAAATTGTTTATGCGGCCTATGGCTGGTGGTTCCCCGAGGGCAAGTGTGAACTGCAGTATGAATGGGAAAAATCCAATTTCAACATTCTCACTTCCACCCGGATACTGGGAAAAGAGTTCGGCACACCCAATCTAAAAGGACTGCGCTGCAGAATCAGGAGGAAAGCACAATGAACGAATTATTTAATGAGATGGAAACAGTTGACGATAATATGCTGACGGACCTGGTGATCGATGCTTTTCGCCGAATCGTGGTCCATTACGGTCACTGGTTTGCCGAAGTCGAACATCAGTTAGGGCTGGAAAATGCCATGGAGATCGAAAATCGTGTATGGGATGCCAGTTTTAGCAACCAGCTCAAGCGATTGGGAAAAACAGCCGGTTTTGAGGTGACCGGCAATGCCCCGGCCATCCTTTCAAAACTGCCGCGCGAGGCCAAACTCGATCTTTTGAAAAATATCGGTGTCAACTGGCTGGCCAACGACGGCATATGGTTTCAGGCCGTGGAAAAAGAGTACGGCATGATTGATGCGAAAAGATGTAATGACACCTGCTGGACCCGGTATTCTCCGTTTGAAGCCACCCGGATCAAGGACCTGCTGAAATTACCCGTGGCCGGGGGCATTCCGGCCCTTAAAAAAGCGCTGGCCTTTCGCATGTATGCCCATATCAATGAACAGTCCATTGAAATCATCGACGATAACCGCATCATTTTTCGTATGAACAAATGCCGGGTCCAGGCCGCCAGAAAACGCCGCGGCCTGCCTGATTACCCCTGCAAATCCGCGGGCAATGTGGAGTACCCCTATTTTGCCAAAACAATCGATCACCGCATTCAAACCGAATGTATCGCCTGCCCGCCGGACGAACACCCTAAAGAGTGGTTCTGCGCCTGGAAGTTTACACTGCTATCTTGATTTTGAATTTATTTGGCGCCCAACGGGCCCTTATCATGCGCCAGCACACAAAGCAGGTCCGCCGCGATAGTTGCAGCTGCAAGAGAAGTAATTTCACCGACATCATAGGCCGGGCTTACTTCGACAATATCCATTCCGGCATAGTTTATGCCGGTCAGCCCGCGAATAATTTCAAGTACCAGATATGATGTCAGACCGCCCATTACCGGTGTGCCGGTTCCCGGGGCATAGGCAGGATCAAGACAGTCAATATCAAATGTCAGGTATGCCTTGTTATTGCCGACGATCCGTTTGATTTCCGCAACGGTTGCTTCCGGACCGTTTTTAAAAACCCATGGTGCATGTAAAATATTATAACCATAGGTGTCCGGGTTTCTTGTACGAATGCCGACCTGAACCGATTTTTTCGAGTTGACCAGCCCTTCCCGATGAGCCCTTCGAAACATATTGCCATGATCATTGGCGTCCTCATCTTCATAGTCCCAGGTATCGGAATGGGCATCAAAATGAATTAGTGAAAGCGGACCATACTTTTCCGCATGAGCCTTTATTAAAGGATAGGACACAAAATGATCCCCGCCCAGTGTCAGCATGAACACACCGGCATCAATAATTTTTTCAGCATGTTCATAAATCGCATTAACGATGGTGTCAGGTTTTCTTGCATCAAAATAACAGTCGCCATAGTCAATCACGGCAAGACGATCAAATGGATCGAAATCCCATGCATAAGGATGTACTGTTTCCAGTACGGCCGATGCTTTTCTGACCGCTTCGGGCCCGAACCGTGTTCCAGGCCTGTGAGACACCATTAGATCCAGAGGTATGCCACTGATGGCCACATCCACGCCGGTAAGATCCTTTGTATATTTTCGACGCATAAAACTCAGCACACTGGAATATGCCGGCTCTTCGGATGGTCCGTACAGACTTTTTCTGGTTATTGCCTGATCAATACAAATTTCTTCTTC
>NBLJ01000132.1 GCA_002084545.1 Desulfobacteraceae bacterium 4572_123
CAGAGAGTCTCATGAACACAGAATCCATCGCCGATCAGGCCAAGCACCATATTGAAGTGTGGATCATCAAGGGCGAATACGAACCCGGCCGGCAGCTCAAGGAAGAAGAGATCGCGGCGCGCCTGGGTATCAGCCGTCCGCCGGTTCGCGAAGCCTTTAAAATGATGGAGGCCGAAGGGTTGGTGGTTCGCAAGCCGCGCCGGGGCGTTTTCGTTACCGAGATGACCGCCAGGGATGTCTGGGAAGCCTATACCCTTAAGGCCGCCCTGTACGAACTGGCCGCTGAGTTGGCCCTGGAGGGCGTTACCGGCTCCCAGATCAAAAAGATGGAAACGCTTGTAAAGCAAATGGAGCGGTGTATCAGCGCGCAGCCAGTGGACCTGTTGCAGTATCAGCAATATCACCAGGACTTTCACAATCAAATCATGGACATTTCCGGGCATGAGCGGCTGAAGAAAATTTCCAACAGCATCCATAACCAGGTGTGCCGCTGCCCGGGCCTGCCGTCTCATGAAACAGCATGTTCTCGAAGCCCTGGATGTCCTGCTGGCGATGCCTGAATTTCACCGGGAGGTCACCTCCCACGGCCAGATGGCCGGAAACTGACAAAAAAAAATATCGGCTCAAACAAGGAGAGGAATATGGCGTTGTTACCGGAAGTACAAAACCATTATGGTAAATTGAAGTTTTACATTAACGGCCGCTGGGTGGAATCCGAATCGGATCAGGTCTATGAAGATGTCAATCCGGCAACCGGCGAAGTAATCGCGGAATTTTCATCCGCCACCGACGGTGAAATCGAACAGGCCGTGCAGACCGCCCAGGCTGCCATGTCTTCCTGGCGGGAAGTTCCCCTGAGGGACAAGGCCCGGTACCTGTTTGACTTGAGAGGCAAATTCGAAGAGCATTTTGATATGCTCTGTCGCGTTCTGGTGCAGGATCATGGCCGGACCATCGGCGAGGCCCGGGGAACCGTTCGCCGGTGCATCGAAAATATCGAGTCTGCCTGTTCCGCCCTGCTGCTGCTGACCAAAGGGGATTATGTTACCGACCTGGCCCGGGGCCTGGACCAGGCCCTGTACTGGGAGCCCCGGGGTGTGTTTTTGATCATCACCCCTAACAACATTCCCATGCATGCCTGACCCGGTGTGCCTGGATGCCATATTTAAAGTAACCGGGGAAGTCGACGGTTTTCCCCCCGGACTGATGAACCTGGTCTATGGCGGCAGCAATGTCAACCAGAAGTTATTGACCCACCCGCTGGTCAAGGGAGTGGGATTTATTGGTTCCACGGCGGTGGGCAAGGAGCTTTTCGCTCTGGCCGGCAAGCTGGGGAAAGAAGCCTCCATTAACGGCAATGGCAAAAACCACGTGGTGATTATGCCGGATTGTGATCCGGATGCGGTGGTGGATGGTCTGCTGCGCGGCTGTTACGGCTTGAGCGGGCAGCGCTGTCTGGGGACCGACAACCTGCTGTTTGTGGGCTCAGCCTATGAGAAGGTCAAAGAAAAGCTGATTGCCGCTTCGGCCGGTATGAAACCGGGATACGGATTGGATGAGGCCACCGAACTGGGGCCCATGGTTTCCGATGCGGGCCGTCAGAAGGTGCTTGATTTTATCGAAAAGGGTATCAGGGAAGGTGCGAAGCTCCTTTTGGACGGCCGTGAGATCAGCGTTGAAGGCGGTGAAAAAGGTTTTTTTATCGGGCCGACCATTTTTGATGACGTCAACCCGGATATGCACATTGCCCGGGTGGAGGCTTTTGGCCCGGTGGCCAACTTAATGCGTCCCAGGGACCTGGACGAGGCTCTGGACTGGATCAACAACAAGGACGATTACGGCCATTCCGCCTGTATTTTTACCACCGACGGCCGCATTGCGCGACGGTTTATGAAAGAAGCGGATGTGGGCAACATCGGCATCAACGTGCCGGTGCCCCAGCCCTACGCGTTTTTTCCCCTGGGATCAAAAAACGAATCCGCGCTGGGGGTTGCCAAATCCCGCATAGATTCTAGATTCCATCCGGCTGTTTCTGGATCAAAAAACGGTCACCGAACGTTGGAGCTGATCCGGAACCAATAGGCAATTACTATTAAAGGAGGTCACCATGAGTGAAAGCAAACCCCAGATCCGATTAATTTACACCATTGTCGAGGAAACTTTGACGGATGGAACGCTCCAACTGGATACCCCCACCCGCAAAGCCGCGGCTGCCGCCGTTTTTACCAATCCGTTTGCCGGAAAATACCAGGAAGATCTCGGCCTGCTTTTTCAGTACAGTGAGCAGCTCGGCGAGATGCTGACTCAAAAAGCGGTGGCCGCGCTTGGCATTGCGCCGGATAAAGTTCAAAGCTATGGCAAAGGGGCGATTGTCGGTGGAAAAGGTGAGCTGGAACACTGTGCCGCCATTATGCACCCGGCATTGGGAAAGCCCATGCGGGCCAATGTCGGCGGCGGAAAAGCGCTGATCCCTTCAGCTAAAAAGCGGGGATACCCGGGGGTGGCCATCGATGTGCCCCTGGGCTATAAGGATGCGGCTTTTGTCCGTTCGCATTTTGACGCCATGGAAGTGCGGGTGGCGGATGCTCCCCGGGACGATGAGCTGGTGTTGGTGGTGGTGGTAACTGATTCGGGCCGGCCGGCGGCCAGGGTCGGCGGATTGAAGTTGGATGAGGTCAAAGGTGAAGACGGGTTGCGCTGATGAAAACCAATACCATTGTAGTTTGTTTTACCATCAACGGTGAGAAAAAAGAGCTGCAAATTCCGGCGGCCATATCGGCCCTGGAGCTGATCCGGGATGTGCTTGAATTGAAAGGCACCAAGGAAGGCTGCGGCATTGGCGAATGCGGCGCCTGCACCATCGTCGTAGACGGCAAGGCGGTCAATGCCTGCCTGATGTTTGCCGCTCAACTCGATGGGTGTGAGGTGATGACTGTGGAAGGGTTAAGCCCGGCCGAAGGCCTGCACCCGATACAGCAGGCGTTTGTCGACCGCCATGCCGTTCAGTGCGGATTTTGTACTCCCGGTATTTTAATGAGTACCCAGGCGTTGCTGATGGAAACCCCCCATCCGGACCGGCAGCAAATCATCAATGCAGTTGCGGGCAATCTTTGCCGCTGCACCGGATACCAGAGTATTCTCGGTGCCGTGGAAGATGCTGCGGCCGGGGGGCTGAAGGGCAAATCGCGGCAGAAGACATTTTAGAGGAAACGGGATGGTAGACATGGATTACATCCGGCCGCAGGATTTGGCAGGAGCCCTTGATTTTTTGGCCGCTCATGGACCGGACACCACCCTGCTGGCCGGGGGAACCGATGTGATGGTCGATCTGCGTGCCGGAAAACTGCACAGCCGGTATTTGCTGGATATCAGCCGCTTGTCCGAATTTCGGAAAATTGAAGCCTGCAACGGTGAGCTGACCGTGGGGGCCGGGGTGACCATCGCTGAAATTTATGCCTCCAAAACCATTGCACGCCATGCCCCGGCTCTGCAGAAGGCGGCAGCGGCATTTGCCAGCCGGCCGGTGCGAAATGTGGCCACCATCGGCGGAAACGTTGCCCATTGCTCCCCGTGCGGGGATACCATCCCCCCATTGCTCATCCATGATGCCCGTGCGGTGGTTGTCAGTCCCCGGGGTCGGCGGCTGGTAGACGTGGAGCAGATGGCCGACGGGCCGTATCACTGTACGCTGCGTCCGGATGAGATCATTACCGGTTTTATTCTCAAGGTCAAACCGGATGAGGTCGAGTTTGTGGATTTCCAGAAGATCGGTCGTCGCAAAGCGCTTGCCATTGCCCGCATAAGCATGGCGGTCATGGCGCAGCAGCAGCCGGACAAATCCATTGGTTTTATTCGTTTTGCTCTGGGTTCCTGCACACCGACGCCTCACCGCTTTCGGCAGATCGAGGAGTTTTTACTGGGTAAAGTGCCCGATCACCGGCAAAGCCCCGCCATGGCGGGATTGTATGGAAAGACAGATAGATTCGGCCGGAAGCCGGGGAACTGGGATATGAGGAGGCTTAAAGATATTTTTAGTCTCCCCGCTTTCCAGCCTCCCGGCCTCCCAGCCTTTTGAGGTGTGGTGCACCATGAAAACTGCGTATTACAATATTGGACAATCGGTACCCAGAATCGGCATTGCCGAACGCCTGCGTGGAGAACCGGTTTTCAGTGCGGATCTCGAATTCGGAGACATGCTTGTTCTCAAGGTGCTTCGCAGCTCCAGGGCCCATGCGAAGCTTGTCGGTGTTGATTGTCGCCCGGCCCTCAAAGTTCCGGGAGTGGTCCGGATTTTTACAGCGTACGATGTTCCCGGTAAAAATTTGATGGGTATTATCAATAAGGATCAGCCCCTGCTGGCCACGGGCAAAGTGCGCTGGGTGGGGGAGCCCATCGCCTTGGTGGCCGCCGAGAGCAGGGCGGCAGCCGAAAGCGCGCTGGAAAAAATTAATGTGCGTTATGAAGACCTGCCGGCGCTGTTTTCACCCGCAGCGGCGTTGCAGCCCGGCGCCCCGAAAATTCACGACAAGGGCAATTTGCTGTTTACCCGAAAAATAAAAAAAGGGGATGTCGAGCAGGCCTTTCAACGCTGCGCAGTGGTGGTTGAAAAAACCTATCACACCCCCTGGATCGAGCACAGTTACCTCGAGCCCGATGCCGGGGCCGGTTATGTGGACGAGGATGGCACGCTGGTCATTTTTGCATCCACCCAGAATCCCCATTACGATCACAAGGAAGTCTGCAGCCTGTTGGGGCTTGAGGGGCATCAGGTCCGGATTGTTCAGGCAGCCACCGGCGGCGGTTTTGGCTCCAAGCTGGATTTGAACATGCAGGGGTTTATCGGGCTGGCGTTGCACCATCTGAAGCGTCCGGCAAAAATGGGTTACTCCCGGGAAGAAGCTTTTGTTGCCACTGCCAAGCGGCACCCGTTGGAGATGACAATCAAAACCGGAGCCGATGACAACGGAAAACTGCTGGCCATGCAGGCTGAAATTATCGGTGACACCGGTGCTTATGGTTCATACGGGATTGCAGTGGCCTCGCGCGCGGCCGTGCACGCCACCGGCCCTTACGAAATCGAAAATGTGCAGGTCGAAAGCCGGTGTGTATACACCAACAATCCTTTTTGCGGCGCCATGCGGGGGTTCGGCACCCCCCAGATCGCAATTGCCCATGAGTGCCAGATGGATTTGCTGGCGGAAAAGCTTGGCATGGACCCCTTCGAATTTCGATGGATGAATGCCGTCAGGGTCGGATCGGAAACCGCCACTGGCCAGCAGCTGACCGCCTCGGTGGGCATCCATGATTGCCTGGAGGCCTTGCGCCCGTACTATGAACAGGCCCGGGCAAGCTGGTGTGCCGGCGAATCCGATCCCTTCAAAAAAAGGGGTGTCGGCCTGGGCTGCATGTGGTATGGCATCGGCAATACCGGTGTCCAGAACCCGTCGACGGCGAAAATCAAGATGGACCTGGGAGGCACCGTCACCCTGTACACGGGATGTGCGGATATCGGGCAGGGGTCCACCACTATTTTGGCCCAGATAGCGGCCGAAGTCCTGGGTATCCGACCCGAAGAAATCCGCCTTTTTGTCGCCGACACGCATTGCACCACCAATGCCGGGGCCACTTCCGCCAGCCGTCAGACATACATTTCCGGCAATGCCGTCAAGCAAGCCGCCGAAAAGCTGGCTGAGGTTTTGCTCACCGAAGCCGTCAATAAATTACGCAGACCCAAAGCGGCCCTGGTGATGGAAGACGGTTTCATAAAAGACGGCAGCGGCAAAAAAGGCAGGATTGCGTTTTCCCGGCTGGCCCAAAGCGCCAATCAAAAAGGAATCCCGCTGAAATGGAAAGGGTATTTTGACCCACAAACCGTGCCGCTGGACCCGGAAACCGGACAGGGGGCGCCTTACGCCACTTACGCGTTTGCCGGCCAGCTGGCACTGATCCGGGTGGACACGCTCACCGGTGAGGTCAGCGTGGAAAAAATCATTGCCGCCCATGACGTCGGCAAGGCCATTCATCCGGAAAATGTAAAAGGCCAGATCTGCGGCGGGGTGGCCATGGGCATTGGTTTTGCCCTCATGGAAGAATTTGTGCCAGGCCAGACCGTTTCAATGAAAGACTATCACATCCCCACCTGTGCGGACGTACCGCGGATTGAACCGATCATCGTGGAGTCACCGGAGCCTACCGGGCCCTTTGGTGCCAAGGGGGTGGGAGAGCCAGCCTTGATTCCCACCGCCCCTGCCATTTTAAATGCCCTGGCCGATGCCCTGGGACAGCGAATATATAATTTACCGGCGAGCCTGGAAAGGGTTCTGGCAGCCAGTATCAAAGGAGGCCATTTTGGTCCCAGGGAGGTAAAACATGTCTAATGTGCTTATCAAAAATATCGCAACGATTGTCAGTGGTGATATCGCCGCTCCGATCCTGGCCGGTGATGCCATCGTGGTGCGGGAAGGCAAGATCCGGCAGATCGGAAAGCAGGCCGAGCTGGATGTTTCGGGTATTGATCTGACCATCGACTGCGTCGGCACCACCGTAACCCCGGGGTTGATCGATTCCCACTGCCACGTGGTACTGGGAGACTACACCCCGCGGCAGCAACAATCCGGGTTTATCGAAAGTGAAGTTCACGGAGGGGTGACAACTTTCATCTCGGCCGGTGAAGTCCACCTGCCCGGCCGTCCCAAGGATCCGGTCGGCACCAAGGCGCTGGCTGTTCTGGCCGCCAAGTCTTTTTCCAACTTCAGACCGGGCGGGGCTAAAGTCGTCGGCGGCGCGCTCATCCTGGAAAAGGGCCTGACCAAAGCGGACTTTGAGGAATTGGCCGCAGCGGGCGTGCGCACGGTCGGGGAGATCGGGTTGGGTTCGGTAAAAAACCCGGAAGATGCCGCACCGATGGTCAAATGGGCCAAAGATTGCGGCATGACCGTTATGATGCACACCGGCGGAACCTCCATTCCGGGCAGCAGCACGGTGACGGCGGACATGGTGATCCGCACGGATCCGGACATCGTCAGCCACATCAACGGCGGCCCCACTGCGGTGGGGCTCGATGAGATCCGGCGGCTGATTGCCGAGACCGACTATGCCATCGAAATCGTACATTGCGGCAACCCCAAGGCGGCGGTGGATGCCGCTAGTTTATGCGTGCAGCACCAGGCCTTGGGGCGTGTGATTATTGGTAATGACGCGCCTTCCGGTACCGGGGTAGTGCCCCTGGGCGTGCTGCGCGTCATCAATCAGCTGGCCAGCCTGACGCCGATCAAACCCGAAGAGGCTATTTGCATGGCAACCGGAAATACCGCCCGGGTTCACAAACTGCCCCGGGGAGTTATCGCCGAAGGGATGGAAGCCGACCTGGTCATCATGGATGCGCCCATGGGTTCGGTGGGCGAAGATGCCCTGACGGCCATTGCCGCCGGAGACGTACCCGGCGTGGCCATGGTGCTGGTGGATGGACAGATCGTGGTGTCCAAAAGCCGCAACACGCCGCCACCGGTGAGGAAACCACAAGTAGTGTGAAGGTGGAATGCGGAAGGTGGAAATGTTAGCCCGGGGCAGAAGGTAGAAGCCAGCGTATATTAGCTGCCACCGATGCGAACCATCCAAACGGAACTGTTGTATGCAAATTGATACTGAAAAATGCACCGGCTGCGGGTTTTGTGTAAGGGATTGCCCGGTGGAAGCCGTCAGGCTTGTTAAAAAAAAGGCCGTGATCAATGAGCAGCGCTGCACGGGATGCGGGGTGTGCCTGCGGGTGTGTGAGGCTCTGGCCGTCACAGCTGAAGAAATGCCGCCGGAAGGCACGCTGCAGTGCGATGCGTGTCCCATCAAATGCCGGATACATTCCGGCTACATGGGTGCCTGCCATCGCTACCGCAATGAAGACGGGCAACTGGTGCGCATCACGGCGCTGCATTGCTTCGAGGATGTGGCCGCCATCGTGGGGCCGGACCCCGCGGAAGCCATTCGAAAACCGGTGGTGACGGCCATCGGCGCTGGCACCACCTATCCGGACTGCAAGCCGGCACCGCATATCCTGAAAGAAAATCGGCAGGGAGTGGACGTGGTCACCGTGGTCACCGAGGTGCCGCTCAGTTACAGTTCTGTCATTGTCAAGGTGGATACGGATATTCCCCTCGGCAAAGAGGGCGACCGAATTCTGGCGGGAAAGCGGGAAGTGGGCATGGTGGAAACCGAACAGTACGGATCCAAGATGCTGCACATCGGCGGGGTTAACCGGATGACCGGTAAAAACGGGTTCGCGGTGGCCCGGACCGTTACCGATATTGCCAACCGCAGGCCGGTCAAACTGAAAATTGAAAACGGCGGTCGGCTTTTGCTTCAGGTGGGGCATCCTCCGGTAATCGACGGCAAACAGGCCGTCAAGATGCGGGTGGGCTGCGGCAGTGCAACCATGGGGCTTTTCGCGCCCATTTTAGTGGAGGCGGCCGATGAAGTCATTATCCTGGACTCGCACATCACCGGGCAGATGAGCCGGCACGTCGCCGGCCAATTCGCTGGTGCACGGCCCACCGGGGTGCAGTTGAAATTCAAGGAAAGTACGCCCGGACGCTATTTCGGGGATCATGGCGACGGATGGGGCGGCACCTCGATTAGCCAACCGGCGGATGTCATCAGGGCCGTGGACATGACCGTGGCCCGGGCGGCAATGACTATTTTGATCACGGAAACCACCGGCCAGAACGGCGCTATGTTTGAAGTCAGGCAGGACGGAAAACTTGCCCAACGGGCGCTGACGAAAAAAGCCCGGGCGGCCCTGAACGCCATTTCAAACAGCTGTGAACCGTCCCGGGTGTCTGCGATATATACCGCCGGTGCCGGCGGAAGTGCGCGGGCCGGAGTTACCCGCTACCCGATCAAGCTGACCCGGGCAGTGCATGCGGGAAAAGCATACCTGACGGTGGGAGGAGCGCCTGGGTTTGTGCTGCCCGGCGGTGGAATTACCTTTATGGTGGATGTTGAACGGGTCAAGGACGGCTCTTTTTACTGGACTCCCACTCCGGCGACGATTTGTCCGTTGGAATACACCATGGAAGTGAAAGATTACGAGAAAATGGGGGGCCACGTGGAGGCCATGAAACCGTTTGACGCCAAAAAGCCGGTTGCAAAATGATTGGATCACAGCATGTCTTATGAGCAGTATATCGAATTGCTGAACAAAGAGGCGGTCCTGGCCGAATGCGGACCCATGCACCTGGTGATCCGTGCCTGGCGCAACGGCCGGCCGCAAACCGGACTGGCGGTTGGGGCCGCCGGAAAAGCGTTTACCTACCTGGAACGTATTGCCGGGTTGCGGTCCGAACTCAGCCGGCCGCTGACCATAATCGAAATACCGCCGGGGATCGATCCGCTGGCTGGGAAAATGGCAGGCAGTGTTTGCGCTGTCGGCGACGATGACCTGACCCCCATGGCGGCCGTGGCCGGAACCATCGCGGATGCCGTTGCCGACTGGCTGTTTGAGCGGGGAGCGACCCGGGTGATCGTAGACAACGGGGGGGATATCGCTATCCGGTTATCAGGAGATGAAACGGCCGCGGTGGGAATCCGTCCCCGGGTGGGCAGCCGTGAGATATCCCATGTACTGCAGTTGAATTCCAGCCGGGGCTCATGGGGTGTGACCACGAGTGGCTGCGGTGGAAGAAGTTTTACCCGCGGGATTGCATCGGCGGTCACCACTCTGGCGGCCAGTGCTTCGGTGGCCGATGCGGCGGCCACCGCGATTGCCAATGCCTGCTATGTGGAAGATCCCGGCATTATCCAGGTGCCTGCCGACCAGGTGGATCCGGAAACGGATATCCCGGGCGTCAGGGTAACGCTGACAGTCGGTTTGTTGAGCCGGGGAAAAAAACGACTGGCGGTTAACCGGGCACTTGCAAAGGCGGACCAGCTTTTGCGCAAAGACATTATTGCCGGCGCTCTGGTTGTCCTGGAAGATATTTTTGTCGCCACCGGGGCCATGAATGAGATTGGCCTTGCGGCGGCAGCATAGATCGCCAGCGCGGCTACCAGAATGGATAGAGAAAAATGTATGCAACCAACTTTGATAACCACAACCTGAAAGGAGTAAGACACATGAAAACCACAAAAATTTTGCTTGCTGTTCTAACCGTTGTATTATTGGTGATGCCGGGTGTACCCGCGGATGTTCTGGCCGGCGATACGATTAAAATCGGTGAGATTAATACATACAGCAAATTAACCAATTTTACGTTTCCTTACCGCAACGGCTGGCAGCTGGCCCTGGAACAGATCAACAATTCCGGCGGCGTGATGGGCAAAAAGCTTGAAGTCATTTCCAGAGATGACGCCGGCAAGCCGGGAACCGCCGTCACCATCGCCGAAGAGCTGGTTCGCAAGGACAAGGTCGTGTTGCTGATGGGCTCTTTTTTCTCCCACGTGGGGCTGGCCATGACGGATTTTGCCAAGCGCAACCGGGTGCTGTACGTGGCGGCCGAACCGCTGTCCGACGCTCTGGTGTGGGCCAAGGGAAATCGGTACACCTTCCGGCTGCGGCCTTCGACCTATATGCAGGCCGCCATGCTGGCCGAAGAGGCCTCCAAGAATCCGGCCAAACGCTGGGCCACCATTGCCCCTAATTACGCTTACGGCAAGGATGCCGTCAAGTCGTTTAAAAAGGTGTTGAAGGCCCAGCGGCCGGATGTTGAATTTGTGGCCGAGCAGTGGCCGGCTCTGTTTAAAATCAACGCCGGGGCGGAAATTCAGGCCCTTACCGATGCCAAGCCGGAAGCAGTTTACAATGTCACTTTTGGCGGCGACCTGGCCAAATTTGTTCGCGAAGGCAAGTTAAGGGGATTTTTTAAACATGTATTCGTCGTCAGCCTGCTCACCGGTGAGCCCGAATACCTGGATCCGCTCAAAGATGAAGCCCCCGCGGGCTGGCTGGTGACCGGCTATCCCTGGTACGACATCAAGGACCAGCCCCACGTAAAATTCGTGCAGGCCTACCAAAATAAGTACAACGATTATCCGCGTACCGGCTCCCTGGTGGGCTACAATACGATGATGGCCGTGGCCGCCATGCTCAAAAAGGCAAAATCCACGGACACCGAAAAAATGGTCGATGCCATGGAAGGGCTGACCTTTAATTCGCCGGCCGGGCCGATTACATTCCGTAAAATCGACCATCAGTCCACCATGGGTGCCTGGGTGGGTCATACGGCGGTCAAAAATATGACGACGGCGGCAATTATCTTCCCAGTGATGCGCAAGTGATGAAATTACGCCCATAGAGATAAGAAATAGGGTATGGGTGGTGGTATCAGCCGCCCATACCCTCCGGATAACTTCTAACTGTTTTTCAGGATATTATTACATTGGGCTTTTACATTGTTCAGTTTCTAACCGGCCTGTCGGATGCTTCCGGACTGTTCCTGGTGGCC
>NBLJ01000133.1 GCA_002084545.1 Desulfobacteraceae bacterium 4572_123
ATCGGTCCCGAGGTCAGCAGGTTTTTTCCGGCAATGGGTTTTGGCGTATCCCTCCGAAGCCAGTTTGAGTTTGAGGCAAAGGACCGCCCTGAAGGAAATATAACAACGCTGACCTTTACAAAAATTTTCTAACAAGGCATAAAAAACACCAGCAAAGTGATGAATAAGAAAGAGGTAAAATCAGTCATGGATTTCACCTTTATCGTTGCATAATTGCTGGAGAAGGGATATCTGTCTAGAAAATGCTCGTAAATGACTGCCTGACAACTGCATGTTTTGTTCAAAAGCTGGGACAGCCAAATTTTGATAATATATTCAAACCAGGGACTGACAGATGGGTTTTTTAAATTTTTTCTCCGGAGGTTCTCCCGAAAAATTTGAGCAAAAGGCCGATTCTTTTGTTATCAACAGGTCCTATGGCCATGCGAAAACAGAATATGAAAAGGCACTGGACAAACTTGATCGGCAGGCGGACTCCAAACCTAGTTACAGACGTTTGATCGAAGATAAACTGCTGCACTGCAAAGAGGCCCTCGCCCTTGAACATAAACAGAACGGGGAGGCCCTGATTGAATCCGGCTGCGTTGATGATGCAATGGAACTGCTTCACCTTGCACTGGAACTGACGGCAAACCCCAGCCTGGCCACTGAAATTAAAAAGCTCCTTGACAGGATACCGGCTGCCGCAAGTAAACCTGAAGACTATGCATTGCCTTACGATACCATGCCCGGCACGGCCCCTGACGAGGAGGAGGAGCCCGGATCGGAAAATGAATATTTTGCAGCCCTTTGCAATTCACTGGAAGATGTCGAACAGGATGAATACCGCAGTTACCCGAATACCTTCAGACAAGGTTTTATCGCCCTGAACCAAGGTGATTTTCAGACTGCTGTTGTACAGTTGTCAAAAGCCCATGGCGCCTACCCTCTCGCGGCCAACTATATTACCCTGGAACTTGCCACCGCTCATCTGAACCTTGGTGAGAACGAGCGGGCGCGTGAGTTACTGGAGTATTTTTTAAAAGAGCATCCGGAATCCCTGAAAGCCTATTACCTTATGTGTGAGATCCTCTGGGAAAGCAAAGCGTTTGATACCGTTGAAGAACTGCTTTCAAACTGCCCGGAGAATCTTTCCGGAACACTGCCGATCAAGATGCTGGCGGGCGAAACACTCCTCCGCGCAAAAAAATACAAAGAAGCCGTGTCTTTTTTCCGTAAAATTCTGGAAACCGGCCCCTGGAACAACACCGTCGCTCAGACTCTTGCAAGGGCCTATGAAGCCCTGGATCGCCCTGAACAGGCCAGAGATCTTTACGCTGAAATCATGAACACCTGTGCGGACTGCGGCGCCCGCGCAGACCCGGCGGTCAAACTGCGCTATGCTGAAACCAGCTTTGCAACCGGTGATTTTTCAACAAAAATCCTGGAACTTTACCTGAACCTGGCCCTCAGGGAAATGAAAGCGAATCCCGCCGATTTGCAGCTTTCGCGCGAAAAATCGCGGAAGAAAAAATAATTGTTCCGACAACCGTAAGCCCCGACTGCCGCCATCGTGATGGTGGAGATGGTGGCAAAAATATACCCGTACATTAACTTCAATCAACATTTTATAACAAAGAAATAACAGATGAAACCACAAAACACATTCTGCAACTCCCTTACCCGTAAAACGCCCAGAACCAAAATCGTAAACGATGCTGATCTGCCGAGAATACATGAAGCTTCAATCAGGCTGCTGGAAGAGACCGGCATCATATTCGAACACGAGGAGGTACTGGATATTTTTAAAAAACATGGCGCCCATGTGGTTGGAAAAACCGTATTTCCGCCAAGGAAAATGGTTGAACTTGCCATGAAACAGGTACCGCTCAGTTACCTGCACAGCGCCCGCAACGAAAATCAATCGGTGACCATTGGCGACGGTATGGCTCCGCACCCCAATGTGGGTTGCGTATTTTGTGAAGACATGGATTCCGGCCGGCGGCGCGGGACCCTGGCCGATTTTGTTAATTTTCAAAAATTGTCCCAGGCCAGCGACATGGTAAAACTGACCGGGGCTACCCCGGTTACTCCCAATGACATACCGGCTTCGGAGCAAGCTCTTTATATGCTCTACGAAACCATCAAACACACGGACAAACCCTTGATCGGGAGCTGTGTCAAGGCAAAAAAAGCCCGGCAGTCGCTGGAGATGGTTGAAATGGTATTTGGTGCAGCTTATCTGGAAAACCATTATTGTGTCGGTGTCAGCACCAACCCTTTGAGTCCTTTCAAGTATGCTACCGAGACTCTGGACACCATCCTGGAATATGCCAAAAAAAGACAACCGGTTTATATTCTGCCCTGCGCCATGGCCGGGGCCACCGCTCCCATGAGTCTGTTTGGCACCATTGTTCAACAAAATACCGAGGCCATTGCCGGAATAACTCTGGTACAGTTGATCAATCCTTCTTCTCCGGCAGTCTACTGTCCGGGGTCCACCATGGCCGACATGCGAACCGCGATGTGCCTTTATGCACCGCCCGAACAGTTTTTGATCAATTCCACCTGTCTCCAGATGGCCATTGATTTTTATAAAATCCCAACCCGGATCATGGCCGGCATGACTGATTCCAAAGAGGTGGATGTGCAGGCCGGCTATGAAACCATGCAGAATATGTTGATGGGCACGCTGAGCGGCGGGCATATACTAGAACAGGTTTTGGGCGTCCTGGATTCAATCATGACGATCTCTTATGAAAAATTCATTATCGATGAAGAGTTGCTGAGCCGGGTGATTCGTATCTGTGACGGCGTGGACACTTCGGACAAAGAGATCTCTCTTGATGTGATGAAGGAAGTGGGGCCGGGCGGCACCTTTCTGACCCATGAAGATACTTTTTTAACCTTCAAAAATCAGTGGCTCCCGTCGGTTTCCTGTCGTGACTCTTACGACAAATGGGACAAAGATGGCCGGGAAAGCGTCATGACCCGGGCCAATCGAAAATATAAAGAGATTCTTGCCGGACGTCCTGAAATGATGATCTCACCGGGGCTTGATAAAGATCTCAAGGCTTTTTTAAAAAAATCCGCGGATTCATAAAACAGATGGTAAAAACAATAACTTATCCAATCCCGATTGTCTTTTGGAATACCTGTTTTTGTCCTGAACCATCTTATTACCCCTCGGACAAATTCTTTAGTTTAACCAGCATCCCTTCAACCATCTTATCGGCTGTTCGCTGACCAATTAGACCGAGAATTTTACCAATGATCCCGAAAGGCATTCCAATATCTTCGACAAAATGAAATATTGTAACAGACTGAGCAAGTTTTAAATTCCACTGGATCTCATAGCTTTTTACATTTTGCCCGGATATCATTTTAAGAGTCAATCTCTCGTATTCATCCCCTCCTTTTTGATAGAGCAACAAAAACCCGCTCTTCGGGTCCAGATCAAAGTTATGTGGCTTTGCCATAAAAATGCTCGTGCCCGTGAACGTACACGAACTTCATGCAACGCCAACCCGTCACTGATTGGCGTGCAGGTGAATTTGGCCGTCATTCCGGCATCTGCCGGTCTGGTAATAATTTAAAGCCGATTTCTTGCCAGGAAAAATTATCAACGGCTATCTGCCGCAAACGCTTTCCAATCGAGCGGCTACGATCCGGTTCATCAAAACCGTGCGGGTAAAGAAAGGCCAGAGCGGATTGAATTTTATCGGGAAGCTGATCAAAAAAATTTTCCAGTTCGAGGACCATTATGGAAGCGATTTCCGGTGAATCTGCAGCAACCGCATCGACGACATCTTTCAGCCCGGCGTGGTAGTTGCAAAGCGGTAAAACCCCGGCGGACATGGCTTCCACCGCAACCATCCCGAAAGCTTCCGGGACCTTGCTGGGAACAAGGCAGATGCTCGCCAGGGACAAAAGCGGGCCGAGGGCATCGTGATCGAGAATACCGGTAATCGTGATCCGGCTGAGTTCTGCTGATGAAAGGGGGCGGAACCATTTTAGAGGATCGATGCTGTCGACAAAATTACCGGCCCGGGCATAAGTTGTAAATGCCGCCGCATCGCCGCTGCCAAGTGCCCGGAGCATTCCCTCCATGTGCTCGCGATAAGAGCCGAAACCGACAAAGACAAAGCGAAGAGCAGGATTGCATGCAAGGATAGCAGGAATAGCGGCAATAATTTCCCCCACACCTTTCGCGGCAAGAAATTTGCCGAAATATATAACAACAGGTTCCGAGAATTTTATGAACGGCCATTTTTCGATCAGATCGGCGTCAACGGCACGCTGATCGTAAGTATCGCAGTGCCGCACAAGTTCCTGGTGCAGTTCGTCCGGCGGTTTATCCGCGGCCACGGGTTTAATTTCAGAATGTCGCCCACCCCTGTTTTTACTCACACGCTCTTTGACGGTTGCAAGAAATTTGTTTTGAAGCGCCTTGTGATCGTTGTCGGGCTTAAAAAGTTCGGGGTCAATGCCGGGCGGTAGGATAACAATTTTTCGCTCCAGGTCCAATGCTTCCCGTTCTTTGGAAAATATCGCATTTACACGCTTTTGAATATAGCGGCTTCCGACAAACACGCTCGGCAGTCATGGAAATGTGGTTCTCGATTTCTTCCGTTGTCATGGCAGGAATGGTTTTGACCTGAAAGCCGGCATAACGATCCAGTACATAAACGGGCAGCAGTTTGTTTATGTCCGGCACCACCACCCGTATCGTGGCGGGTGCCGGCGGCTGCGGCGGAAGTTTGCCGCCTGGACCGACATATTCATCCACGAATTTCAAGGCTCCGGCCTGAAGATCCTGACAGATAACGGTAACCGCGTGCCCCTGCCTGCGCCAAGCCCTGGCAACATTGGCGGCATAGATGTTCGAGCCGGTTCCCTGCAGCAGATAACCGTGCAGCAATATTAAATTCATGCGAAGCCCTCCGGAAAAAGGGTTGGTTTTTATTCAAACAGTAAACACACTGTCATCCGGGACAATATCCATATACTATTATTCAGCGGCTGTTGAATGCGTTTCGTTTCGAGTGCGATGGGCCGCGTTTTAAGATACATTGAGAGTGGTTGACGGCTCTTACTCCGTCTTTTCGTGATATAATTATATATATTGTTTTATCTGTGTTTTCAATGAGGAATATAAAGTATTAAAACATCTTTTTCTTTTTCCATACTTTCCTTGACAAAAAGTCAATTCTTGTCCTAACTAGTGGCCATCAAAAAATTATCATTTTGCAAAGGCCTCGAAGCCAGTATTAAACAGGCAAAAACGCTGCTCCGTTATGATTTAAAAATTAACGGAGCTTAAAAAAAGAAGGTATCATTAATGACTAATACCCCTAATATTTTGTTGATTCAGGCTGATCAGATGGGTGCACACGCGCTGCCCTGTTATGGGAACCAGGTTGTTCAGACCCCAAATATAGAAGCACTGACTGAAGACGGGGTTGTTTTTGAAAACGCCTACTGCAACAACCCCATATGCGCCCCGTCAAGATTTTCCATGATGTCGGGACAGTATACATCTAAAATCAATGCGTTTGATAACGCGGCGGAATTTTCTTCGGATATCCCGACCTTTGCACATTACTTGCGCTCCGGCGGCTACCAGACATACCTTTCAGGCAAGATGCATTTTGTAGGTGCGG
This sequence comes from Desulfobacteraceae bacterium 4572_123, assembly GCA_002084545.1. Classification (GTDB taxonomy): domain Bacteria; phylum Desulfobacterota; class Desulfobacteria; order Desulfobacterales; family 4572-123; genus 4572-123. The sequence goes on from NBLJ01000133.1 coordinate 5,643, forward strand.
ATCAGCTTCATGGGTATGAAGAGCGCCTGACAACCGATATCTACCCCGGCGATTATGGCTGGACACCCGACTGGAAGAATCCGGATGATCGGGTTGACTGGTGGTACCATAACATGGACAGTGTGATTGAAGCAGGTCCATGCGAACGGACAAATCAGATTGATTTTGATGATGAGGTGGAATTCCATGGTGTGCGAAAAATTTATGATATCGCACGCAGCGACGATGACCGGCCGTTTTTTCTGACCATATCCTTTTCAAACCCCCATGATCCGTATGCCTGCCCCAAAGAACACTGGGACCGTTATAATCATGACTCCATAGATATGCCGAACGCGGGTTACATTCCTGATAAAAAGATGGACCCCCACAGCCGCCGGCTCCGCCATGCTTACCAGCAGCATCCGACTGCTGTCACCAAAGAACAGATACGCAATGCCAGGCATGCCTATTACGGCCAGATCAGCTATATCGACGATAAGATCGGAAATATTAGAAAAGCACTTTATGATACAGGTTTCGACAGGAACACTCTTATTGTATTCACTTCTGATCACGGTGATATGCTGGGGGAAAAAGGATTGTGGTACAAAATGTCTTTTTTTGAAGAATCCGTCAGAGTGCCTTTGATCATAAACGCCCCCGGAGCATTTTCCGGAGGCAGGGTGTCCACCCCGGTATCTTTAGTAGATCTGCTTCCCACGTTCCTGGATATCACATGCAGCAAATACCTGAACAATACTGCGGACAGCCTTGATGGAGAAAGCCTCGTCCCGCTGTTAAAGGGTGAATTCGACCCTTTGGAACGAACGGTGATTTCAGAATTTTTCGCGGAAGGCTCCATTGCGCCATGCTTTATGATCAGACAAGGTAATTACAAGTATATTTACAGTAAACCCGACCCGCCGCAGCTATACGACCTTGTGAAAGATCCCGGGGAATTGCAAAATCTGGCATCACTGCCTGAATATGAAAAAATTGAAAAAAACTTAAAAGAAAGGGTATTTGCCCACCAGGATACTGAAGCATTACACCAGGTGGTTCTAAAAAGTCAGAGCCGGAGAAGGCTCGTATTTAAAGCCAACATGGAAGGCAGGCGGACATCATGGGATCATTTGCCGACCCGGGATGCATCCTCACAATACATGCGTAACCACCTTAATCTGAACGAAGTTGAAAGCCGGGCAAGAATTAAATCCAAAGGATAATACAATTCACACTAAATTTATCAATAATTTTGCAAAACCATCATTAAAAACCGGATAGATTCTGATAGAACATCACTGTCGCCGGGCTGGTGACGTTCGGATCTGTAACCACATTGATACAGGCAGGCCTGCCGGATTCGACCGCACGCCTGAGAGCCGGAACAATCTCTCCGTCTTTGGTGACCAATTCTCCATATCCGCCAAGTTTGAGTAGTCTCAGGTGACGTTGATAAAGCTTTTTAATTGATTTACTTCTGCCGACTTCATATTGTATACTCCTCTAATGCGCTCTATTTCTTCCCTCGCTTTTGAAGCTTTAAATCTCTTTTCAACATACTCCTGATCAAGCTTAAGGACTATTTTAAATACTTCTTCAGCTTTCGCTGTTGAGATCAAACTTTGGAACCGGATAACGGTGTTCATCGCTTCTAATTTTCGGTAGCATGGTTTACCTCCTACTTTAAGTAGAGTTAGGAAGCTCAATCTATTCCATAACGTTTGAGTTTCTTGTGAAGGGTTTTGCGGTTGATTCCGAGCCTGCGTGCGGTTTCGCTTTTGTTCCCGCCACTGGCTTCAAGTGTGGCCAGAATCGCCTCCTTTTCAACTTCGTCCAGGGGGCGGTTGGCGGCAACCGTTGGGGGCGGAGCCACCCATTCGCTTTTCTCGGCATAACTTGAGGTGATGGTGACAGGCAGCTCTTTCTCTGTGATGTGTTCATCCGGCAGGAGAATCACGGCACGCTCAATGACGTTTTCAAGTTCCCTGACATTGCCGGGCCAAGCGTATTTTAGCAGCATATCCATTGCCAACGGAGAAAAGCCTTTGACCTGCTTGTGATTTTTTTTCGCGTACTTCTCCAGGAAATGCTGGGCGAGCAGCGGGATATCATCCTGACGCTCGCGCAGCGGCGGGATGCGAAGGGTGACGACGTTCAACCGATAAAAAAGGTCTTCACGGAATTTTCCTTCTTTGACATCATCCTCAAGGTCCCGGTTGGTTGCGGCAAGAATCCGCACATCCACGCTTAACGTCTCTTCCCCGCCGACCCGCTGGATTTCACGCTCCTGGATGATCCGCAGTAACTTGACCTGCATCGCGGCGGAGGTTTCGCCGATCTCATCCAGAAAAATGGTTCCCTTGTCAGCCTGCTTGAATCTGCCTTCGCGGCGTTTATCGGCACCGGTAAACGCACCTTTTTCATGGCCGAACAGCTCTGACTCCAGTAATGTCTCTGTAATTGCCGCGCAATTGACCACCACCAGGGGGCGATCCTTGCGCTGACTGTTGTGATGGATGGATTTGACGATCAGCTCTTTGCCGGTCCCGCTTTCCCCGGTGATCAGCACGGTTGCCTCCGATGGTGCAACCATGGACATCATGTCGATGAGTTCCTTCATCGGTCGGCTTCTTCCGATAATATTTTCCAGCTCGTAATCAGTGCTCATCTTAGATTTTAAGGTCGCATTTTCCGCCTTGAGGCCGGAATGCTCCAAAGCACGCGCTATGCTGATTTTGAGCACTTCAAAGTCCAGGGGTTTGGTTAAATAATCGTAAGCCCCTGATTTTAAAGCCTCAACTGCCGAATCAACGGAAGAGTAGGCGGTCATGATGAGAATCGGGATGGCCGGATTGTATTGTTTGATACGCTGCAGTGCCTCGATGCCGCTCATCTGAGCCATGCGGACATCCATCAAGATCAGGGCGAACGGTTTTTTCTTGACGCTTTCAACGGCCTTGACGCCGTCGTCGGCTGTGGATACCCGGTAGCCCCAACTTCTGACGATGGTTTGGAGCGTTTTCAAGTGGTTCAGATCGTCATCGACAATCAGGATGTGAGAAGGGTGTTGTATAGCCATGATAACCTCATTTCACTGGCACTAAGGGCAGGATAATTGAGAACACGGTGCCTTGGCCAATAGTGCTTCGCACTTTGATTTGTCCCTGGTGGGCTTCGATAATTTTGTGTACAATCGCCAAACCCAAGCCGGTGCCTTTTGGTTTGGTGGTAAAATAGGGGTCGAATATCTTGCTTAGATCTTCTGCGGATATCCCCGAACCGTTATCCTTGATGTCAATCGCAATGTTCCCGTTTACGCCTGTGGAACTGGAAACGGTCAGCCGGCCGCTGCTTTCCATGGCTTGCAAGGCATTCAGAAACAGGTTCAAAAAGCACTGGGTCAAACGATCCGGATCGACATCGGCCTTAACTGGATCGGATGCAAGATTGAGTTGAATGTCGACTTTTTTCGCCGCTGCTTCCTGTTCAACAAGCCGGGTTGAATGTTTCAGCAGTTCATTTATATCGGATGGCTTTCTGTTTAATTTCGTCGGCCTGGCGAACTCAAGCAGCTCGCTGATGACCCGGTTGAGGCGATCCACCTCCTCGATCATGACCCCGGCCATCTCTTTGTCCTCGCTGCCGTCCTCGAACTTGCTCTTGTAGTAGGAAGCGATGCCTTTGATGGAACTCAACGGGTTTCGGATTTCATGGGCCACGCCGGCGGCAAGACCGCCGATCGCCGCCAGCTTCTCTTTGCGGCGGATTTCATCCTGAAGGTGGCGAACCTCTCCAAGATCTCGGATGATCAGAACCTGGCCGACAAACTGACCTTCTTCATTGATAATTTTCGAGGCGCTGATGCTCACCGGGACAATCTTGTTTTCGGTGAACTCACATTCCATTTCTTTCTCGTTTATCGACTCCCCACGATCCAGTAACTCCTTCAACCCGCATAAATGGCTTGGCAGAACGCTGTCTGGTTCTTTCCCCCGCGCCTGGGCCAAGTCAAGCCCGGTGATGCGCTCGGCGGCGCTGTTGTAAAATGCGATTCTCCCGTCTTTATCCGTGGCAATCAACCCCACGGGAAGGCTGGTTACAACCTGGTCTTTAATGGCACTTGTGTCCTTAAGTGATTTTTTGGCTGAACGGTATCCTTGCATCCAGTACATCGAAATAAAACCGGCCAGCCCCAGGAGAATCAGGACACCTGATATGATGGCCGTGTTGCGGATGTCCTCCTTACGCCCTTCTTCAAAGGGCTGAGGGTCCAAACCAACCAGCATGATTTGGTCGCTGTCGCCACTTGAGGAAGGAAAGCACCAGTCGTTATCGGACCCCATCATCATGCCGCATCCGTGCATCATTTGGCGCATCCGATTGCCCACCCATGTGTCCTGATGGGAGATCGGCCGAAAAATCCGGTATACTTCAAACGCGTTCCGCTGTTGATCAATGCGCTTATACCGCCAGTTGACCCCCTCGGGATGATCAAATCCTTTTTCAGGGAAACTGTCGTTCATTTGGGTGTCGATCAATCCTCGGTTGCTGCTGGCCAGAACCAGTCCATTGCGATTGACCACTGTAATGTAGAACACGTCCGGGAGCCGGGCGGTCTCCTCCAGCAAGGTCTGGACCTGCTGTCCGCCCCACATCATACCCATCATTCCCGTACGGGCTCCGGCCTCCACCGCCTTGATGATGGCAGCCCCTTTTTCGCTTAAAATCCGGGACATGTATTTTTTTTCACGGCTGTAGTTCTGGTAGGCAAGCACCACCACGACGATCAAAAGGATTCCCACCGATCCAATGATAATCCAAGGCGATGTATGCAGCCTCGTCCAACTGCGGCGAATTGTTTTTATATTCATGGCACCCTCAAATTTTCGTTTGTCAGAGAATCATAGGTCCGATTGGGTATTTTGGCAACAGGTTAATCATACCCTGGCAGAAAGATGGGTAATAAATCCACAGGTCGTACACCCGCCGGTATGTCAGATATTCGGTCGTATAGATAAATTATATTTAAAAACAAATGGTTATATATATCTTTGTATTGCTGGCACGCAATTTGCTGTCAACTATAGTAGAGGTCACCATGGTGCCATGGTCATTTAAGTTCATTCAGTCCAAAAATCACAAAACGGAGGTGAAAAAGTATGAAAAAACAGAAACAAAAAAGTATGAGAAGGGGAATTCTCATCGTTGCGGCGGTGGCATTCATCGCACTGACCGGAACGCAGGCACTTGCATGCTACTGGGATTGGTATTGGGGCGGCCCCATGGGCGGGCCGATGGCCGGCTTCACCGGCAACACCTATCAGCAGTTTTACGATGAAACTGCCAAACTGCGGCAGGACCTGGCGGCTAAACAGGGCGAATACAACGCCTTGTTGGCAGCACCCAACCCCGACCCCAAACGGGCCGCGGAACTGAGCCGTGAAATAACCATCTCGCACGATCAGCTGAGAAGTCAGGCGCATGCCTACAATCTGCCGGCCCCAAACAATGGGTATTACGGTTGGGGCCGGATGGGTGGATATCCCATGATGGACGGACACGGATGCTGGTAGTATAAATCGTGATTAGGAAATGAGACGGCCGGACAAAAACCGGCCGTCTCATCCTGAACCTTAAAAAGGGAGGTTTGACCATGTGGGGCTGTGATTATGGACCAATGACGGGCGGTTGGTGGGGAGGCTTTTTCCCGGGAAGTATATTTTCCCTGGTGCTATGGAGTATGGTAATTTTATTGATCGTGTTTCTCGCTATTCGAATCTTCAGATCCCAGACACATGGCCCGCAGGGGCCGTCTCGAGATCGTTCCGACTCCGAGGCGATTTTGAAGGCGCGATTCGCAAGGGGGGAAATCTCACGGGAGGAGTTTGTCAAAATGAGGCAAATTCTCTCCCAGCCATAAACGTTATCCTTCACTGCGAAACTCGAAAGGGAGTGTCGCCATGCAATCAAAAGACGTTAATCAAAAAGGCAAGACCGAGAAATCGACTGATGAAGAAACGATAGAGGATGGGCAAGATCCCCTGGCGAGATATTTTGAAGGCATGGGAACCGCTACTGCCAGAATCATCATCAATCGGCATCTTGATGACAATCAATGGGAAAATACGACCTGAAGGATTTGAAAAACACCGGCCGATATTACATTGCCCGGCTAGTTGAAAAAGACGGCACCGTTATTGATGAGGTCTTGATCGACAAACAATCCGGAACGATCCTGTCACTGCGAGGGAGAATCGGTGCCGGGGGTTAAAACGATAATGGAACTGAAAGCGCATGATATGACAACGACATGTAACACCACGCTCAAAGTCGGCGATGTGCTCAACGATAAATGGGTGATTCTCAACTTCATCGGCAAGGGCGGGATGGGTGAGGTCTATCGGGCGCACCAGAGCAACCTGAATCGCGATGTCGCGATCAAGGTCGTTTCACGGGAATGGCTTGAATCCATTGACGAGGGCGACGAAGAGGCCGAAACCCTGGTCCAGCGTTTCAGACGGGAAGTCCAGGCCATGGCTCAGATCCGGCATCCTAATATTTCACAGGTCTTCGACCACGATGCCATTACCGTAAAAAAATGTAATCAAGACGTCTCCATAGAGTATATCGCCATGGAGTACATTCCAGGCGGATCTCTTAGAGACACCATGTCGGAGGAAGGATTCTATCCGGAGGCGGATCTTTTCATAGCCTGGGTGAAACGGTACTTTCTGCCGGTCCTCACGGGTGTGATGGCACTGCACGAAAACGGCGTTGTGCACCGCGATCTTAAACCTGAAAATATCCTCATGGACCAGGACACGCCCAAAATCGCCGATTTCGGTCTGGCGCGCTCGAGCCGGCTGAAGCCGGTAACCCAGTCCATGGACGTGAAAGGTTCACCTCATTATATGTCTCCGGAACATTTTTTCGATTTCAAGAGAGCTGACCAGCGCGCTGATGTCTATTCCCTGGGCAAGATTCTTTTTGAAGCCGTTGAAGGAAAAATCAAGTCTGGAACAACGCCGTTTAAAAACGCAAAACTGGCCAAAACCGAATCGCCTTTTTTTAAAGAAATAGATCGAATCATTCAAATGGCCACTGCCGAAAGCAGAGACGAAAGAACCGAATCCGTGCGTGACTTGCTCGGACAGCTTGAACGCGTGATTCATGGGTTGGCGTCTCAGAAGCCGGGTGCGAAATCTCCATGGCAACAATCAGCCCCCCTGTTGTCGAAACCGAGATGGATATGGACAGGTATCATTGTTGCAGTGCTGTCAGTCATGTCGATGGCCGTCTGGCATTTTATGGGCGAACCCGGTTTGGGTCCACCGAAGGGCAGCCTTTCGACAGCTCCCAGCCAGCACCAAACCCAGACAGTCCATGGTTACAAGACCACCACAAGACCGGCAGACGCCGAAAAGGATTCCTTCGCGTCTGAGCATCTTGGAAAGCAGCACCTTATCCAGGGGGGAGCATTTTCGATCCCTGCGGTCTTGGATGGGAGCAGCGATCAGTCGGTTCAGATCGAACCTTTTTACATGGACGAGTTTTTCGTTACCAACCAGCAGTTCGTCGATTTTTTGAATCACAATCTTTCACAAATCAGTATAGAAAGCGGTGTGGTGAAAGGCAGTGGTGCCAACTGGTTTTTGTTAGGTGAGGTGCGCGCAGGATACGAACCTATCGTCTATCGAAACAAAGAATTCCATGTCAGTGACCCGGCCTATGCTTCAAGCCCTGCTCTGCGCGTTACCGGTTATGGCGCTTCGGCCTTTGCGAACTATTTCGGCAGACGATTGCCGACGGGAATGGAAATGCTCTTTACAATGGTCAAGGGAGCGGACAGCTCGAAAGTGAATGCAGAACCCTCAGCGGAAGTGAATACCCTGACGATAGGGGGCATGATGCCGATGATGGGAGACTGGCAGGGCGAAGATTGGAACAGCGCTTCTCCTGCGCAGAAACCGAGTGCCAAAGATAATACTAAACCGATAAGTTCCGACTTTCTGCTATCAGCCGCATCATTTTCTCAGAACCTGTTGGGCATAAAGGGATTGAACCATGAGATCGGCGAATGGGTTTACACGGAGGGGCAGGGCCAGCCATCGACGGACGCCTCGAAAACAAATCGCTATGCGGTTATCGGTGGCGTTGAGGGGGCTCCGAAGGATAAAAATTCTTTACCTGCGGTCGTTGAGCGTTTCCCCTGGGAAGGATTCGAGGAGATTGGTTTCAGGACTGTAAAGAGCGCCCCTGTCGATAATTCGGCGGAATGAGCGAGAAGGCAAGAAAAATGAGAATAGCGGTGATATCTGACATTCATGGCAACCTGGAGGCACTTGCCCGCTGCCTGGATGATATCGAGCGATCAGGTGTCGACCAAATTGTCAGTTTGGGAGATGTCATTGGATATGGCCCACAACCGGAAGAGGTTCTCGTCCTGTTGGAAAAATTTCGCATCCCCAATATCGTAGGCAACCACGAGAAGGCTCTGATCGATAGGGATTATCGTGTCGATTTTTCACCGCAGGCACTTATATCGCTGGATCAGACCATGAAATATCTCACACCTGCGTCTTTGCTCTATATTAAAAACCTTCCGTATTATCGGGAAATGAATGGCGCGCTGATGGTACACGGCTGTCCGCCCGATTCGCCGACTATCTACCTGAATCATATGAGCCAATCTGAAATCAAGGAAACCTTTGCATCCAACAATTTCAATATCGCCTTTGCCGGACACACCCACCGCCTGATGCTCATGGGTTATGATGGAAAGGATCTTCAATTCGATCCATTGCAGCAGGAAACCATTAAACTCGAACCGGATTATCGGTATATCGTCAATGTCGGTGCCGTCGGCCAGCCCAGGGATGGCGATCCGCGTGCAAAATATGCGATTTGGGACAGTCAACGCAACACCCTTGAGATAAGGCGGGTGGCGTATGATATATCTCGAACGGCCAACTTAATCATTAAGCGCGGTTTTCTCCGAAGGGATGCCGATAGGCTTTTT
>NBLJ01000134.1 GCA_002084545.1 Desulfobacteraceae bacterium 4572_123
TCAGGTTGATATTTAAAATTATTTGCAGGATTAGGAATTAAAGGAAATAATAAGGTGGCGCGAAAGGAACACAGATGCATATAATTCGTTTTTATGACGACACCGGAAAGATAAGGCACGGCAGTAAACATCAAGATGAAACAGTTACAGTGCTTCAAGGTCGGCTTTTTGATGATTTTCAAGACACGGGAACCCCGGTCAAGGTCAAAAAGCTGCTGGCACCTCTGCAGCCGGCAGCCATTTTATGTATAGGGTTGAATTATCATCAGCATGCCGATGAAACAGGGATGCAGCCACCAAAATACCCGGTGCTGTTCATGAAAAATCCAGGCGCTCTTGCACACCCTTTTGATCCGATTATTCTGCCGCATTCATGCATGGAACCGCTGCAGGTTGATTATGAAGCTGAGCTTGCGGTCGTCATAGGCAGAGCCGCTAAAAATGTGAGTGCCGCAAATGCCCTTGATTATGTGGCCGGTTATACTATTGCCAATGATGTTTCGGCCAGACGCTGGCAGAAGCATTCCGGTGGCGGGCAATGGGTGCGGGGTAAAAGTTTTGATACCTTTTGTCCGCTGGGACCCGAGCTGGTTACGGCCGATGAGATCACGGATCCCCAGACATTGCAGGTAAAAAGTATTCTCAACAAAGAAATCATGCAAAACGCCAATACGTCGGATATGATTTTTGGTGTTGCGGAACTGATCGAATATCTTTCGGACAGCACCACTCTGCTGCCGGGTACGGTCATTCTTACCGGTACGCCCAGCGGCGTGGGATTTGTTCGCAAACCGCCGGTGTATCTCAAGCCCGGGGATACGATGGATGTTGAAATTGAACGTATCGGCACTTTGACAAACACGGTTGCAGCAGAGAAAAGAGAAGCTCATGAATGATCCGGAAGTACTGGTAATCGGCCGTAACTGCCTTGATTATATTTCCGTTGTGGAAAAATTTCCCGAGGAAGATAAAAAAGCGGCCCTTTGCTTTCGAATGGTTGAGGGCGGGGGACAGGGAGGAACCTCTTCCTGCTGTATTGCAAAACTTGGAGGAAATGTCGCCCTGCTGGGCAAGCTTGGAGATGACGAGGAGGGACGGTTCTGCATTCAGCGCCTGCAGGCATTTGAAGTCAACACTGATTACATGGAAAATGTTAAAGGCGGTAAAACTCCGGTTGCCTATCTTTTTGTTACCCGGGAGAGTGGAAAAAGAACGATTATCTATGAGCCCAATCGTCTTCCTAAAATAACGGCCGACAATCGGCTGGTCGATCTTGCATCACGAGCTGAAAGTATTTTGCTTGATCCTGATGTAACCTACCTTGGCCGCGAATTGAAGCGGATTATAAATAATAATACCAAAATTATCTATGATTGCGAAAGGTGGCGCGAAGGAATCGAGGAGATAATGGCCCTGGCTGATTTTTTTGTTCCTTCATCTGACTTTCTGGATTCCGTGGATCTGAATTTGAAAAGCACTTCGCTGATCGGCAAAATTCTGGAACTCGGGGAAAGGGTGCAGGGTACTTTGATTGTCACCCATGGTGAAGACGGCGTCTATTACCTGTCCGATAAAACGCTTTTTCATGTGGCCCCTCCCAAAGTACAAGTTGTCGATACCACCGGTGCCGGTGATAATTTTCACGGGGCCTTTGCCCTGGCCCGGAGCAGGGGATATGATCTGCATGCCGCGGTTGCATTTGCCGTGGCAGTGGCCTCTCTTTCCTGCCGCGAATACGGAGGACGCAAAGGCCTTCCAACCATGGCCGAGGCAACCCGGACAGCCGCAAAACTGACTGCGGTTACTATTAAAAACCCATGCCCCTGTGAATACTGATAAAAAATCTTTATACCGGAAAGTCGGGATTGCTTCCGCCATCATGATGGCATCTGTTTTCCTGAGCCGGATCATCGGGCTTTTGCGGGAGATGGTGATTGCCTATGTGGGCGGTGCGGGGCCGGAAGTGGATGCCTACCAGATCGCCTTTGTGATTCCTGAAATTCTAAATCATATTCTTGCCACCGGATTCCTTTCCATAACATTTATTCCGATTTTTTCCAATTACCTGGCGGCCGACCGTGAAGATGAAGGCTGGAATGTTTTATCGATTATTCACAACACTTTCGGTGTGGCGCTGCTTGTCTTTATTACGGGTGCCGTTATTTGTGCTCCATGGCTGGTAGATCTTCTGGCGCCTGGAATTGGCGATCCTGCCGTAAGAGCCGGTGCCGTTCGTATGACACGAATTATTATTCCGGCCCAGTTTTTCTTTTTTTCCGGCGGGCTTTTCATGGCGGTGCAGTTTGCCAGGGAAAAATTTCTTATTCCGGCCCTGGCGCCGCTGATCTACAATCTATGTATCATCACCGGGGGAATCTGCCTGGGATCATGGCTGGGTATGGAAGGTTTTTCATGGGGGGTTCTGGCGGGTGCCTTTATCGGTAATTTTGCCTTGCAGTACTGGGGTGGCGCTCGATGCGGCATGCATCTGTCCGCCCGGTTTGATCCCCGGCACAAAGAGTTGAAAAAATATGTATGGCTTACCCTGCCGCTCATATTGGGCCTGACCATGACTTTTTCCACGGAAATATTTTTTAAATTTTTTGGATCATATTTACCGTCTGGAAGCATTGCCGGGCTGAACTACGGGATGCGGATCATGATGATGATGGTGGGGCTTTTCGGTCAGGCGGTCGGAGTAGCATCATTTCCATTCATGGCCCGCCTTGCCGCCCAAAACAAAATAATTGAAATGAATCGGCTTTTGAACACGACCCTGCGGTATCTTGCCCTGGTTATTCCGTTTTCCGCCCTGTTGATCGTGCTGCGTCATGAAGTTGTATTGCTGATTTTTCAGCGGGGGCAATTTGACGAGGCTGCCACTGGACTGACCTCCGGTATTTTGGGATATCTAATGATCGGGGCCTTTGGTTTTGCCGCCCAGACAGTTGTAGTGCGGGGGTTTTATGCGCTTCAAAATACACTGCTGCCGGCGGTTTTCGGAACGTTGTCAGTCGGATTGAGCATTCCCATCTATATATATGGAATGAAGATGATGGGGGTTGCCGGAGTGGCTTTGGCAATTTCCCTGTCGGCTGTTTTACAGGTTTTTGTGCTTTATGGCATCTGGAACTACCGCAGCCGTAATTTTCAAAGCCGTGAAGTGTTTCTGTTTTATATTAAAATGCTATTATTTGGTCTGTTGCTGTGGTTTGTCCTCAAAGGGGTCAGACATATGCTTTTAATCGGGATCGATGCAAATACATTCACAGGCTGTCTTGTAATATCGATGATTACCGCTACGGTCTTCGCCATACTTTTTCTGGCACTTGGGTATGGTTTGCCCATCAAGGAAATACCCGAGTTTATCAACCGTCTGATGCGTCAAAAACCAAAAGAGTAAAAGCTTTGCATTCCGGGCTAACCGACAGGCTTTTTTACCCGGCATCAAAAACCCAGCACCCAACACCTAAAACCCAACACCCAGTACCCAATCCCTATTTTACATCCGCGTCATTTTCAAATGGCTCCGGTTTTTGGGGTTTTAACAGCCTGTATCTTTGGCTGTGGCGGGACCAGGCACGCAATACCGCCTGTACCAGGGTGGCCAGGGGAATGGCAAAAAATACGCCCCAGAAACCCCAGAAACCCCCGAAAACCAGTATGGCGGTGATGACGGCCACGGGATGCAGGTTCACTACTTCCGAGAGCAGCAGGGGTGCCAGCAGGTTGCCGTCCAGCAGTTGGATGACGGCATAGCCTATGACTATCGACATGAAATCAGAGCTCCAGCCGAATTGGAAAAATCCCATTAAAATAACCGGAAACAGGACCACCGTGGCGCCGATGTAAGGCACCAGCACGGAAAGCCCTACAGTCAGACTCAGGAGTATGGCGAAATTCAGGCCCAGCAGATAAAAAGTTACAAAACTGACGGTCCAGACGATGAGGATTTCCCAGAATTTGCCACGGGTGTAGTTACCGATCTGCAGGTTCATCTCTTTCCATACCTGGCTGCTCAGTCTGCGATTGTTAGGTAAAAATCCGGTAAACCACAGGGTAATTTTTTCTTTGTCCTTCAGGAAGAAAAAAACCATCAGCGGCATCAGTACCAGATATACCAGGGCCGTGATCAAGCTCCGAAACGAGGCAACCGAAAAGGCAAGCAGGCGCTGGCCCCAGCCGCCCAATTCGGTCTGAAGCGTGTTGATAAGGTCCGTAATCAGGGCCTGGGAGATAATGTCCGGATATCGTTCAGGCAGCAGCATCAACTGTTTCTGCCATCGGCTGATCATCGACGGCAATTGTCCCACAAACTGAGCGAGCTGACCTGAAAGAAGCGGCAAAAGCCAGAATAAAAGGAAAATCAGAAATGTTAGAAATGTAATAAAGACAATCAGGACGGATGCCAGGCGAGGGATATGCCACCTTTCCAGTAAATCCACCAGGCCTTCCAGCAGATATGCAATCACGATGCTGGCAATTACCGGTGCCAGAATATTTCCCATGGTCAGAATCGTAATGATGCCCGCTATGAGAAAAATAAGCAGGATGATAATCTGCGGGTCTGAAAAATAACGTTTATACCATTCGTGGATAATATGCATGATCAGTAATTATTTCAGTTCCAATGATCTGTTTATGATCCGATTATATTATGGGGTCCTGGATGCGTGTATCGAAAATTCGTTTGCTTTTCCGTTCGGATCGCGGCAGGCTGCCATAGGCTACCGGTTCAACAGCAGGCGTTACAAACAGTTTCTTTTTGATCCGGTTCGTCAGTTGTCCGGCCAGAACCGGGGTCTGTTCCGCCGGTGTCGTTTCACCCAGTTCCACAAGAATTTTCATGATGTCCCGCTCCGATGCATCACGGCTCAGGTGGATCTGGTATTCGGAACCTAATCCCTTGATTTCGGATATGATGGAGTCTATCATGGAAGGATAGATATTTACAGCTCTGAATTTAAACATGTCGTCCGTCCGGCCTCTGAGTCTTGAATGGCGGGGCATGATTGATCCGCAGGTACAGGGCCCGGGAATAATCCGGGTAATGTCACGGGTGCGGTAGCGGATCAGGGGAACCGCCTCCTTGCACAGGGTTGTCACCACCATTTCTCCCCATTCTCCTTCGGGCATCGGTTCCAGCGTGTCGGGGTCAAGGATTTCGAGAATATAATAGTCTCCCCAGTAGTGAATACAATCATGATCCGGACATTCAATGCCGGTTCCAGGGCCGTACAACTCGGTCATTCCAGGAATATCAAAAAGCTCCGCCCCCCCCAGCAGTTCGGAAATTTTTTTACGCATGGAAACCGAAGAACGCTCAGAGCCGTAAATTATTTTTTTAAGATTTATTTTGTCGATCAGGCCGCGGCGGCTGACCTCTTCGGCCATGAGTAATCCCATTGAGGCTGTACAGCAGAGAACCGTTGCCTGCAGATCCACTAAAAACCGGCATTGCATGTCAACATTGCCCGGACCCACGGGCAGGGCCATTGCGCCTGTTTTTTCACAGGCAAGCTGGAAACCCATGCCGGCCGTCCACACGCCGTACCCTACGGCTATCTGTACCCTGTCTGATGCCGTGACGCCGGCGGTTTCATAGGCCCTTGCAAAAAAATGGGTCCAGTCATCTATATCTTTTTGGGTATAGCAAAGGTTTTTTCGCTTTCCGGTGGTTCCACTGCTGGAGTGCATTCTCACAATTTTCTCAAACGGCACTGAACACAAAGGAAAAGGGTAGCCGTCCCGCAGGTCATCGGCCGTGGTAAAAGGAAGGTTGCGAATATCGTCAAGTGTTTTTATATCCGGAGGGGAAATTCCGGCCTGATCCAGCTTGTTCCGGTAAGCCGAAGATCCGTTATATGCATGGGCAACAGTCCATTTCAATCCTTTCAGCTGGCGGGCCTCAAGTTCTTCGGTTGATTTAATTGTCGATGTGAATTTTTTTTCAGTCATTTCATAAGTCTCCGGTCCGACAGGATAAGAATTATACCGTGAAAAATATCCTTAAAACAAAAAAAAATCAATAGTATATTTTTAACCCTTTAAGCAGAGCCGTGAGTGGCCGGCTACCGGGCAATTTTACTATAAAAACTTGCAAAACCTCCTGTTATCTGGTTTATGGTAAAGTGCTGTTGCATGGCACCGGTATCGGTTGCCGGGTAATTGGCAGGTTATGGGTTGCATTATGTTTTTCCGGAACGATACATGCAAATGGATGCTGTTTTTAAACAAGGAAAATCAAGATGGAAAAAAAACTGGATCAAATAATTGATATATTCAAACAGATCAGCGCTATTCCCCGCTGTTCCCGAAACGAGGAAAAAATTTCTCAATGGCTGGGACAAAGAGCATTGGATGCGGGATTTGAGAATAGGCATGACAGCATTGGTAATCTGGTTGTCAGCGTTCCGGCTTCTCCAGGATATGAAAATGGACCGGTTGTTGTTTTACAGGGCCATATGGATATGGTCTGCGAAAAAACTGCCGATTCCACGCATGATTTTAAAAAAGATCCCATTTTGTTTGTGTTTGATGGCGAATGGCTGAAGGCTGATCGTACCACACTCGGGGCGGACAACGGTATTGCACTTGCCATGGCACTGGCATTGGCCGAGGATGAATCAGTCGCGCACCCCTCCCTGGAACTCCTTTTTACCGTGGATGAGGAGAGCGGCCTTACAGGCGCAAATGCACTTGAACCCGGGTTTGTGACAGGTAAAATTCTTATAAATATCGACTCCGAGGATGAAGGCGTTTTTACTGTTGGATGTGCAGGGGGTAAAATTACGAAAATTACCTATCCGCTTTCTTTTGTGAAAATTCCGGAAACCTGTGCAACCTGCAGTATCAAAGTCCAGGGCCTTCGCGGCGGACACTCGGGTGTCGATATTCATACGCACAGGGCAAATGCAAATAAAATTCTGGCCCGATTATTAAATAAACTTAATTTGAAAAGCTCCATCTTGCTGATATCGATCGATGGGGGTACCACCCATAATGCTATTCCGCGCAGTGCCGGGGCTGTTTTTGCATGTGACTCGACAGATGTTGATTCTTTGCAGGAGATCACGGCGAAATTTGAGAAAATGATTACACCGGAATATGCCGGTGTCGAAACATCCATGGTTGTATCATTTGCGGTTGATGATTCACGAACCATCGAACCAATGGCGGTTTCAGGTGAAGATACGCAAAAAATTATCCATTTGTTAAGTGCTTTACCCAATGGAATCAATGAGATGGCGATAGGGTTTAAAGGTTTGGTTGAAACCTCGAACAATTTGGCACTCATCAGGACGAACCAGGATTCCATGGAAGTGCTGAGCAGTCAGCGCAGTCTGGTGATGTCCCGTCTGGAGGATGTCACTTCCCGGATTGAATCCATTGCCGCCCTTGCGGGTGCCGCTGCAAATACCAATAAAGGGTATCCTGCCTGGTTCAATTCATGCCGGGCTGGAATGCGGTATAATCGGAGATAAATATGAAAATATGGAGATGGTTTCCATAGGACCGACAATCAAAAATCCCCATTCGCCCGAAGAAAGACTGCACCTGCCGTCAGTGGAGAAGGTATGGACTTTTCTGGTGGCACTGCTGAAGGAATACCGGAAATAAAAAATAGAAAAGAGGAAAAATAATATGAAAATTTCGACACTTCAGGCTGTTTCACCCGTGGACGGGCGATATCACAACGCTACCAGAAAACTTGGAAATTATTTTTCGGAAGGAGCCCTGATAAAATACCGCGTATGGATTGAAGTGGAATATTTTATCGCGCTTTGCGAGCTGCCCCTGCCGCAGTTACGTGATTTTGATCGAAATATGTTTCCGGAGTTAAGGAAAATATATTCCCGATTTACGATAGAGGATGCGCAGCGTGCCAAGGATATCGAAAAAATTACCAATCACGACGTCAAGGCGGTTGAATATCTGCTCAAGGAAAAATTTGATCTGCTGAGTCTGGCGAAATACAAGGAATTTATTCATTTTGGGCTGACCTCCCAGGACATAAACAATACGGCTGTACCACTTTCTTTAAAAGAGGCCTGCACAGACGTGCTGCAGCCCGCACTGCAGGCAGTTGTGGATTTGCTTGCAGCCAGGGCATCTTCGTGGAAAAAAATCCCCATGCTGGCCCGCACCCACGGTCAGCCGGCATCTCCCACCAGCCTTGGTAAAGAAATATATGTGTTTGTGGATCGGCTCCTCGGCCAGATCCGGCAACTGGAGGCGGTTCCATTTTCCGCTAAATTCGGCGGGGCCACCGGCAATTTCAATGCGCACCATGTGGCCTATCCGGCCATCGACTGGATCGCATTCGGGGAGCAGCTGGTCAACGACCGCCTGGGGCTGGTACGCAGCAGGGTTACCACTCAGATTGAGCACTATGACAACCTTGCCGCTTTTTTTGACAGTATTAAACGAATCAATACGATTTTGATCGATCTTGACCGGGATATCTGGTCCTATATTTCAATGAATTATTTCAAACAGAAGATCAAAAAAGGAGAGGTCGGGTCTTCGGCCATGCCCCATAAGGTAAACCCGATTGATTTTGAAAATTCAGAGGGGAATCTGGGTATTGCCAATGCTGTTTTCGAGCATTTGTCTGCGAAGCTTCCGATTTCACGCATGCAGCGGGATTTGACCGACTCCACCGTGCTCAGAAATATCGGCGTGCCCCTGGCCCATACCCTGATTGCCCTTTCCTCTCTGCAAAGGGGCTTGAATAAACTGATTTTAAATGAAGACCAACTGCGCACCGACTTACAGCAAAACTGGGCTGTAGTGGCCGAAGCGATCCAGACCATCCTGCGGCGGGAGGGTTATCCCAAGCCTTATGAAGCCTTGAAAGGCTTAACCAGGACCCATGCAAAGATCGACCGGCAGGCCATTGCCGAATTTATAAACAATCTTGCGGTTACAGATGCCGTCAAACGGGAGCTGCTTCGGATTACCCCTGAAAATTATACTGGAATTTACGGATTTTAGAGTGAGAGCGGAAATTTAAAAGGAGAGTTGAATTATGGCCAGGATGAATGAGCGGGTTAAGGAGATGTTGGCTGCAAAAAAAACCATCATACTGGCCACATCCACCAGCGATGGGGAGCCCAATGTAGTGCCGATTCATTCCAAAAACATTATCGACGACGAAACCATTCTGATATCCAATCAGTTTATGGGCAAAACCCTTGCAAACCTGAGGGCAAACCCCAAAGTTGCCATTACCTTCTGGGACAAGATTGAAGGATACCAGATCAAAGGGGACTGCACCTATGAGACCTCCGGGAAGCTGTATGAAGAAACCGCCGCCTTTGTGGAGGCCTATGGTAAGAGCATCAATTACCCCTTGAGCTCCAAAGGAATACTCCTTATCAAAATAACCGCTATTTATAATGTTTCACCGGGACCGCATGCCGGGGAAAAGATTGCCTGAAAAATACCGAGGGGCACATGACTATTCAAAAACCATACATCACAATTGATGCCGGTGATCTGCCGGCTTTTGCGCCTGTTTTTCAGAAAGGATTCCATGTAGAAATAGTTACCGGCTGCAGCGTCAGAGTTTTATTGCATACCCAGTGGGAGCTGTCGGATGTATTTATCGACAGGCGGATC
Source organism: Desulfobacteraceae bacterium 4572_123 (assembly GCA_002084545.1). Taxonomy (GTDB): domain Bacteria; phylum Desulfobacterota; class Desulfobacteria; order Desulfobacterales; family 4572-123; genus 4572-123. Next base: position 9,625 of record NBLJ01000134.1, read on the forward strand.
AGCACGCTGTTTATTGATGGTAAGCCCGTGGATGATCTTGATACGGCAGTGGTTGAAGAGGGCGCAACTCTTGCCATGTCGTGTGCCATGCCCGGACTGGTGGGTGCAGTCATGCGGAGAGGCGGCCTTTTGTCCTCTTTTCGAAGCGGCATCACCTATATGCAGGCTGAAAACAGGGATGTTAAAAAGAGGGGATATATTCAGGTAAAACTTTTTAATATGTTGATCAAAGAGCTTGGCCCTGCTTTTTTAAAAGGCGGCATTCGGATGGATATGGATGATCTTGCCCCTGTACTCATGGGTAAATATTCGGCCCGATTACAGCATCATTTTGAAAAAATATGGATAAGACTTGATATTTAGTTATCTATATTATAAAATTTTTTCAATATAATGTCATGTTTTCGTAACGTAAATTCGTTGTTTCCATATACCCTGCGTAAAGGCGTTTAAAAATTCACCTTACAAATAAAGGAGGGAAAAGAACATGGACAAGATTTTAAGAATTGATGTGAGTGCTGAAGGCGGACCCAAGGCAACACAAATGCCCCTGGGCGAATATGCCGGAATGGGGGGGCGCGGCATGACTTCCATGGTTATTTACAATGAAGTGCCGCCGGACTGTCATCCGCTGGGGCCGGAAAACAAGCTGGTCATCGCACCGGGCCTGATGGCCGGGACCGCGGCATCCACCTCCGGGCGTATCTCAATCGGCTGCAAGAGTCCGCTCACCGGAGGCATCAAAGAGTCTAATTCCGGGGGGCAGGCCGGTCAGGTCATGGCCAGGCTCGGATATGCGGCCATTATTCTTGAAGGTGAAGCTCCAAAGGACAGCCTTTTCAAGATATTCATCGACAAGGACGGGGTTACCATTACGCCGGCAGATGAGTTGAAGGGTATGCTCAATTATGATCTGGCCGACAAGATGAAGGCGGAATATGGTGAAAAAGTCGCCATGATATCCATTGGCCCGGCCGGTGAGATGAAGATGTCCGCCAGTTCGATTGCCATTACCGACCCGGAGTTTCGTCCGTCTCGTCATGCCGGCCGCGGCGGTCCCGGAGCGGTCATGGGCTCCAAGGGCATCAAGGCTATTATTCTCGATGATAAGGAAATGAAGATGCGCAAACCCGTTGATTCGGAAAAATTCAAAGCGGCCAACAAACTGTTTGCGCAGGGCCTGAAACAGCATCCGGTTACCGGCGAAGGCCTGCCGGCATTTGGAACCAATGTTTTGACCAACGTGGTTAATGAGGCCGGCGGACTTCCCACCTACAATTTCAAGCAGGGCCGGTATGAGGATGCCGGCAAAATCAGCGGCGAGACCTTTGCCGAACTGGAAACCCAGCGCGGCGGCAAACCCACCCACGCCTGTCACCGGGGATGTGCGATTCAATGCTCGGGTATTTTTGTGGACAAAGAAGGCAATTATGTAACCAAACAGCCTGAATATGAAACGGTCTGGGCCCATGGTGCAAACTGTGGTATTTCTGATCCCGATGTCATTGCCAGACTTGATTTCATGGATGATAATATCGGTCTCGATACCATTGATATGGGCGCAGCCATCGGTGTTGCCATGGATGCTGGCGTGATAGAATTCGGCGATGCCGAGGGCGCCATCAAACTGGTGGAGGAAGTGGGGAAGGGTACCCCGCTTGGCAGGATTCTGGGCAGCGGTGCAGCCACCACGGCCAGGGCATTCGGCATTGAAAGAGCCCCGGTGGTAAAAGGGCAGGCCATGCCGGCCTATGATCCGCGGGCCGTCAAGGGAATCGGCGTTACATATGCCACCTCACCCATGGGTGCCGACCATACGGCCGGCTATGCCGTGGCGACCAATATTTTAAAGGTCGGCGGCGATGTCGACCCACTTAAACCCGAGGGGCAGATAGAACTGTCACGTAACTTGCAGATCGCCACTGCTGCGATTGATACATGCGGTTTCTGTCTGTTTATAGCCTTTGCCATCCTGGATCAGGAGGAAACTTTTGGTGCCATGCTGGATGTTGTCAACGGTATGTACGGATTAAGCATGACCGGTGACGATGTGGTGGACCTTGGTAAGAAGATTCTGACCATGGAAAGGGAATTCAACAAAAAGGCTGGTTTTAACGCCACCCACGATAGATTGCCGCGTTATTTCAAACGCGAAGAACTGGCCCCGCATAATGTTACCTTTGATGTTTCGGACGAAGATCTGGACCAGGTATTCAACTGGTAGAGCGGTTCCTGATTTTTCAAAAACGGGAATTGCCGTAAAAAAACAAAGGGGAACCGCACCACGGTGCGATTCCCCTTTGTTTTATGATAGATCCATGTATCCATAATTCGTTTTAAGTTGATTCCTGCTTTTGTTTACTTACAAAATTGTACCATATCGGTTATACCGCTGGCAATGACCTGTCCGTCTTTAACATGAAAATAACGAAAGCCAAATGACGCTGGATAAGCATTCTGGATTTTATAGGTTCTCTGCTCAATTCCATTTCCAATGGATTTTACATCAATCGGCTCTCCCCATACATGATTTAACGTCTGTTCCGACATGGGATTATGGGCATAGTATGCATGGCTTAGTTCGCTGACGGACAAAGGTTTGCATACATGGCTGAGTTTGACGCCGGTAGTCCCATCGGATTCCGCCAAACCACTGGCAATAACCCTGCCATCCTTTACCCGGAAATACCTGTATCCAAAAGCGGAAGGATAGGGATCGTCGATTTTGTAAACGCGCTGTTCAATACCATTTTCAAGCTGCATAACATTGACCGGTGTGCCCCATGATTCAAGCACCTTGGAGGCTATGTCGGGATGTTTTGAATAGAAGCTTTTGCTGAGATCCCCGACACTGAAGATTACATCTTTTTCGCCAGTCAGGGATTTTGGACTCCCGTCGTTATCTGTAATGCCGCTGTAAACAACCTTGTCGTTTTTCACGACAAAATAGCGATAACCAAGGGCTTCAGGGTAGGGGTTGCTGATTTTGTAGTACAGTTTCTCCATTCCGGAACCTATTGGTTGAACATTAATCGGTTCCCCCCATGATTTGAGAATATTTTTCGCAATGGAAGGATGTTTTGTATAAAATGCCCGGCTTGCCTTGTTCGTGCAACCGATTGTCATCGTTAATAGTGCAAAAATAGATGTAAGTATCAGGATCAGGTAAAAATTTTTAAACAATTTTGTCATTTCAGCCCCCTTTTAAATGTTGTTAAATGTATTTTGCCGCATTATAAAATTT
>NBLJ01000028.1 GCA_002084545.1 Desulfobacteraceae bacterium 4572_123
CGAGAGATTATTTACAACAGATATTTTCCTGGGCAGCCTGCTTTCCCATTCACGCTACTGCCTGTTCAACCTCAGCAATAACTTTAGCACCTATATTTTGCTCAACTGTGACCAAATCGTATTTTGATTGAAGGCTCATCCAAAATTGAGCGCTATTGTTAAAATACCGGCCAAGTCGCAGAGCTGTTTCTGCGGAGATACCACGCTTGCCTTTAAGAATTTGAGTTATGCGCCCTGAGGGAACGCGTAATGCAAGTGCCAATTTGTTTGCCGAAAGATTGCGTGCCGTCATTTCACGTTTTAAAATACGTCCTGGGTGGATAGGTTTCATAGTGTTTATCCCTGGTGAATTCAAATTCAAAGTGCACCATGAATAGCACCCCAAATGATTTCATGAGGCGTCTGATAGTTTTCAATGTTTATGAACTTCTTAAAGAAAGAATCCGGGAAGATTCTATCCTAAATGACTTTGACGAATTTTTTAATTCTGAGGATTAACGTTCTTTAAGACGAAGAGGCGAACAGAATCCAAAAGGAAACGTAATAGCCATTGACGCCAAGCCAGCTAACGTGCTACAATTAAATACAAATCACGTATTTACGTTTGAGGGCAATGCGATTAATGGGGTTAAATCATCATTTAGAATGGCTGTTAAAAACGCAGAGATTGAAGATTTCCTATTTCATGACTTGCGGCATACCTTTGATAGCCAGTTAATTATGAAAGGCGGTACGCTTAAAGACGTGCAGGAAGTACTTGGACATAAAACCATGACCATGACTTTAAGATATGCCCGCCTTTCAGAGAAGCATAAAAAAAGGCGGTCAATCTATTTAATGGATTAACCGCCAAATCTTCTGTGTCACAAAACCTGACCGGTGAAAAGTAACAATCTGCAAGTTTCTGAAATCATTGGTCGGGTTGATCCCGCTGATAAGCGGGACGACCCCCTGATATAAATTTATTTTAGTAATGGTCGGGGCGAGAAGATTTGAACTTCCGACCCCTTGAACCCCATTCAAGTGCGCTACCAGACTGCGCCACGCCCCGACTGGTTGAACGTTTAATACGATTTATTAACTATGTCAAGACATGATGTGCTACTTTTAACGATGCCATCCGGCACTTCAAAGATTTTTACGATTACATTCCTTTAATGGGATGACCTAAAATGAAAATAAAACCTTTAATACCTCCGCGGCTCAGGATGGGCGATACAATCGGGATTGTTGCGCCTGCAAGCCACTTTGATTTGAAAAAGTTTAATAGAGGAATGGCTGTGCTGGAGTCTATGGGATTTAACACGTTGGTTACTGAAATGCTGTTTAATAAAAAAGGATATTTTGCCGGATCGGATTTGGAGCGGGCCGAAATGGTCAACAGGTATTTTGCAGATCCAGCCATTAAAGCGATTATATGCGCAAGGGGCGGGTATGGTTCCATCAGGATACTTTCTTCGCTGGATTATAAAGCAATTCAAAAGAATCCAAAAATATTTGTCGGGTTCAGCGACGTTTCTGCATTGCTGTCAACGCTGTATTTAAGGTGCAGGCTTGTTACATTTCACGGACCAACGGTAACGACGTTAGGAAATTCAGACGACAGGACAAAAGATTCCCTGCTTTCGATGATTACATCCGGTGATAAACCCAAAATAGTCATTAAAAACGGCATCACCATCAAGTCTGGTTCGGCTTCCGGGCCTGTTTTAGGCGGGAATCTTAATACACTGTGCCATCTATTGGGAACTCCATTCCAACCTGATTTTAAGGGCTGTATCCTGTTTCTGGAAGATAAGGGTGAGGTGCCTTACCGGTTTGACAGGATGCTGAGCCAGATGAAGCTTGCAGGATGTTTCAATGGGCTTGCAGGTTTAATCAACTGTTAATACCGAACAAAAACTTTTAATTTTTAATGAACCGGCAACTACAGTATAGTGACCTGCAACTGACAACGGACAAAATCATGCAACAAGTCGACACCCTTATGCATAAGGGCATATCGGACAAGGTTTTTCCCGGTGCCGTGCTTCTGATTTCAAGGGAAGATTCCATTCTTTTTAAAAAGGCCTATGGATATGCGAATATATTTACAAAACGACCCATGGATGAAGATACTATTTTTGATCTTGCGTCTTTGACAAAACCTCTGGCAACTACTCTTGCGATTATGAATTTGGTTGAAGGGAACAAACTTGATCTTGAACAAAGCTTAGGGTCTATTTTCCCGAAGTTTAAAAAGACGGGAAAAGAGCAGATAAAAATAAAGCACCTTTTAAGCCATACCTCCGGCCTGCCTGATTATCGTCCATATTATAAAAAGCTTGCCAAACTTTCCATGGGTTCAAAGAAAGATGCCTTAATGGATCTTATAGCCAGAGAACCACTGATCTATCAGACCGGCAAAAAAGAATTGTACAGTGATCTCGGTTTTATGATTCTTCGCCAGGTAGTAGAGCATATTTCCGGAAAGCAATTAGGAAGATTTGTTGAAGAGACGGTTTATAAACCCATTGCGTTTGATATAAGCAGAGGTCTTTTCTTTGCGGATACTGATTCAAAACTACGGCATGAAAGATATGCGGCTACTGAGTTTTGCCAATGGCGCAGTATACTTTTAGAGGGTGTTGTACATGATGAAAACGCATACGTGATGGGAGGGGTTGATGGGCATGCAGGACTTTTCGGGACTGCAGGAGGTGTTTTTAACCTTTTATCGGCACTTTTGTCTGTGTACTATGGATTTTCCTCAACGCATGTTTTCAAAAGAGATTTACTGAAACTATTTTTTAAAAGACAGGATAATACGGAAAAAACGCTGGGATTTGATACTCCATCTTTGCATCATTCAAGCTGTGGGGATTTATTTTCAGAAAAAACTGTCGGCCATCTCGGGTTTACCGGGACATCTTTCTGGATGGATCTGGAAAGGTCAGTCATTGTGATACTTTTAACAAACCGCATACATCCGTCACGCGATAATACCAAAATAAAAGCTTTCAGACCTGAAATTCACAATGCAATAATGAAATCGCTTTTGCGTGAGGGGAAAGGAAAAATAACAAAATGATAGTTTTTCCTTGTAATACCAATATAATTCTGGTAGCGATTCCTTGCGGTTTTTTAAATTTTGCAATATAATAGTTGAAAAAAAAGCACTTAACCCGACAACGCAACTTACCTGTTCTATTTAGCAGCAGCTTCTTTTTGTGTCATACGATATTGTTGCGCGTTTCGGGTTGCGGGGTACGGGTTATAAAATTTATTTTTTGATGGAATTTTAGGTATGTTTTCAAGTGATCTTGCTATTGATTTGGGAACTGCCAACACGCTGGTTTATGTCAAGGGTAAGGGTATTGTTTTGATGGAGCCTTCTGTTGTTGCGGTGAGTGTGGACCACAAGTCGAAAAACAGGGTGCTGGCTGTCGGTTCTGATGCTAAAAATATGCTGGGAAGAACTCCGGGCAATATTGTTGCCATCCGGCCGATGCGGGATGGAGTTATTGCTGATTTTGAGGTTACCGAGGCAATGTTGCGGTATTTTATTCATAAAGTGCATAACAGGCGTACATTCGTCAGGCCGAGAATTATTATTGCCGTACCATCCGGAATTACCCAGGTGGAAAAGCGTGCGGTGAAGGAATCTGCGGAATCTGCCGGGGCTCGCGAGGTTTTTCTGATTGAAGAGCCAATGGCTGCCGCCATAGGAGCTAATCTTCCGATTACTGAGCCAACATGTAATATGGTGGTTGATATTGGCGGTGGAACAACCGAAGTCGCTGTTATTTCTCTGGCAGGAATTGTTTACAGCAGGTCCGTCAGGGTGGCTGGCGATAAGATGGATTCCGCCATAGTACAGTATATTAAAAGAAAATATAACCTGTTAATTGGTGAAATGACCTCCGAAATGATTAAAATGACAATCGGCAATGCAGCCCCTGATCCACAGGATCTTGAGACAATAGAAGTAAAAGGGAGAGATCTTGCATCAGGAATACCTAAAATTTTGTCTATCGATTCGGAAGAGATTCGCGTAGCGATTTCCGAGCAGATCGATTCAATTATTGAGACGGTGAAAATAGCTTTGGAACAAACACCACCGGAGTTGGCGGCCGATATTGTCGACAGGGGTATTATTTTAACAGGCGGCGGAGCCTTGCTGAAAAATCTGGATAAGTTCATCAAGGAAGAAACGAGCCTTCCTATTACCGTAGCCGATGATCCGCTGACAACCGTGGCGCTTGGTTGCGGGAAAACTCTGGATAACATTGAAATACTAAAAAAGGTTGTAATTACATAGTTTAATGTTTTCAAAAAAAACACTGTTGATTGTTGGCGCGATTGTTCTGATCATTGTCAATATTACAATCCTTTATATTTCCAGCAGCCACTATCGTTCATCCGGCTTCGGACGGGTCGCTATTTTTTTTGTTGCTCCTTTACAGGAGGCTGTTACTGATTCAGTAAATTTTACAAAAGGTATATGGAATCACTACTTTTACCTTGTTTCAGTGGCGCAGGAAAACGATAATCTCAAAAAGAAGCTAAGTCGTGCTGTTGCAAAAAACAGTCAGTACAATGAATTAGAACTTTCAAATCAGCGTCTCAGGAATTTGCTTAATTTCAAGGAGACGACAGCCAGTAAGATTTTAGCGGCCGAAGTGATAAGCGTGGATCCATCTTCCTGGTTTAAAGCTGTTATTATAGACAAGGGCAGTTTAGATGGTGTTGAAAGAGGGTTGCCTGTTGTTATCCGGCAAGGTATCGCCGGGCAGGTTGTTGATGTCTCATCCCGTTATTCAAAAATTATGCTGATAATAGACCGGAACAGTTCAGTAGATGCTCTGGTGCAAAGGACAAGGGCGCGGGGCATTATCAAAGGGGAGGCAATGGCGGGGCAGTGTCTCTTTAAATATGTCTTGCGCAAGGATGATGTCAGAGTCGGGGATACGATTGTTGCTTCAGGTCTTGATGGTGTTTTTCCAAAAGGACTGCCTATCGGGGATGTTAAAGAAGTTGTCAGGCGCAACTCAGGGGTTTTTCAGGAAGTAAGAGTTGTTCCTTATGTTGATTTTGAAAAGCTGGAAGAAGTTTTGGTTTTATTGAATCCTTCAAAGTATAAGTTTGTGAGCAAGTAATGACATACGGCTTTTATCTATGCGTTTCTTCTTGTCTGATAGTCCTTCAGACAACAATTGTGCCACACCTTCCTTTGTTTGACAATTTTTATGATTTAGCGGCTCTGTTTATTATCTATCTCAGCCTATATCGGCCTGTCCGTGAAAGCCTCCCTGTTGTCATTTTTCTTGGATTTGTAATGGATAGTCTTTCATCAACGCCTTTCATGCTGTATATAACAGCTTATCTCTGGTTATTTATAAGTATGCGCGGAATTGCAAAAATATTACGGTTGGAGGGGAGGTTTCGCTTACCATTTATTGTGGTTTCGGGCGTCTTGATAGAAAATTTGTTATTTATAGGGACAGTTTTTATGTTGGATTCCGAGTTCCGGTTTTCCGTAGCTGTTGTACGAAGTATTGCAGTTCAGTCTTTATGGGCGATATGCACAGGGTCGCTATTTCTTGTGTCATTTGACTACTGTCATAGAGGCTGGGATAAAATTATAAATCAATATATTATACAAAAAAAAGGTGTTTCAAATAATAGTTTGATAGATTAGGTGTAACTACTTACTTAGTCAGACTGAAAGTGTTTCGACTGAAGGCTGAAGGGAAAAGAGGACTGATATTTTTTTCAGGGGCAAAGCAGTTACAATAATAGGAGCTCCATGTGTCCTACGTTCAGCCCTTTGCTAACAGTCTTCAGCCTAAATAGCCTGAGTAGTTACGATTAGGTAAGGCTTTGAGCAAATATCTGAAAACCGCAGACAGCAACTGGTATAAACAACGCATCATCGGGGCCATGATTTGTGTTCTGGCTGCCTTTTCCATACTTTTAGTGCGACTTTTTTTTCTTCAGGTAATCAAGGGAGAGGAATTTGGGCGGCTTTCCGAAAATAACAGTATAAGACTGCAAAATATAGACCCTTCAAGAGGAATGATTTTTGACCGTGGAGGAAAGTTGCTGGTAGATAATCGGCCATCCTTTGATGTTAGCATAATATTAAAAGATGCTCGCCCGGTTAAGGAAACAATTAAAAAATTATCCAGGTATATTAAACTTCCTGCAGATGAACTCAGGGCGAAGATTGTGTCTAAAAAAGGTATTTCACTCTATAAACCTGTTTTACTAAAACAGGATATCGGGCGTGATACATTGGCTGTACTTGAGGTTCACAAATATGAACTTCCCGGTATTGTCGTAAATGCAACGCCGAGAAGGCACTACATTAACAGGCAAAGTGCTGCGCATTTAATAGGGTATCTCGGTGAAATAAACCCCGGCGAATTGAGTAGTGAAAAATTCCCCGGATGCAGGCAGGGGGATTTAATTGGAAAGTATGGCGTTGAAAAGGCATACGAGTTATTATTAAAAGGAAAACGCGGGGGTCGCCAGGTTGAGGTTAACGCTGTAGGCCAGGTGATTAAAGTATTAAAAACGGTCGATTCGCATCCGGGATATAATTACTATCTTACTATTGACCAGGCAGTGCAGGAAAAAACCGAAGCTCTCTTAGAAGGTGTTATTGGCGCTGCTGTTGCGATGCAACCTGCAACAGGACAGATTCTTGCTCTTGTCAGTAATCCTTCCTTTGACCAGAATAGTTTTGTAACTGGAATGTCCCAGAACCAGTGGGATTCCCTAACCTCAGATCCTTTAAAGCCGTTGACGAACAGGGTGGTGCAGGGAGAATATGCGCCGGCATCAACATATAAAATTGTAACTGCAATTGCAGGATTGGAGGAAGGGGTTATAGATGAAAACACAACTTTTACATGTCCTGGGTATTATAAGTTCCAGAACCGAGAATATCGGTGCTGGAAAAAATCAGGGCACGGCACCATGAGCATAGTAAAGGCGCTGGCCCAATCGTGCGATGTTTTTTTTTATAATGTCGGACAGCGTGTCGGAGTCGATCGGCTTGCGTGGTATGCGAAGGAGTGCGGGCTGGGATCGAAAACCGGGATAAATCTTGATCATGAGATGCGGGGGTTGATACCCACGGCTGCATGGAAAAAGCGTCGTTTCGGCGTCGAGTGGCAGGGAGGCGAAACACTTTCGATAGCCATTGGCCAGGGTTTTAACCTTGTGACGCCGATGCAAATGGTAACTTTAATTTCAGCGGTGGCAAACGGTGGTACTAGATACAAGCCGGAAATATTAAAACACATAGAGACGGCAGAGGGCAAAATAGTAAAGGAAAGTAAACCGCAAAGGATCGGCAGGCTGCCGGTCAGCAGTAAAACCCTGGAGCTGGTTAAACAGGGTTTGTGGGAAGTTGTTAATTACGATAAGGGAACCGCCAGGGGTGCACGAATTCATGGTATTGATGTGAGTGGAAAAACAGGTACTGCTCAGGTGATCAGCAGAAAAGAGGACGAAGATGAGACCAAAGAGGAACTGCCGGATCACTTAAAACCCCATGCATGGTTTGTAGCGTATGCGCCTTCCGAAAATCCTGAGATAGCTGTTGCTGTGATTGTGGAACATGGAGAACACGGTTCCGGAACTGCTGCTCCTGTTGCAAGAGAAATGATAAAAACCTACTTGCGAGGCGATAAGTACAAAAAGCAGCTTGTAGCTCAAAGTTCAAAGTCAAAAGTTAATCACGCGACCCTAAGACAATAAGGATGAATTCGTAAAAAGTTGAATTCATAAGGTTTTAGGTGTTATGTTAATGATATTTCTGTTTTAACAGAGGATTAAAACTTAAATCTTAAAACGTTTCGTAAAGAGTGGTTTTATTACTTTTTACGAGACCGTCAATAAGGATTGTTTTTAAAAAAAACAATGTTTGACAGAAAGTTCATACAATATTTTGACTGGGTTTTACTGGGACTGGTTCTTTTGCTCAGTTGCCTGGGGTTTATTACACTATACAGCGTGGCAGCGGCCGGAGAAGCCACGCTCGATAAAATGTTTTATATCAAGCAAATGGTATGGTTTTGTGCCGGACTGATATTAATGGTTCTCTCTTTTTTTTTCAATTATAAATTATTGAACCGGTGGGCTTATACGATTTATGCGGTTTGTATTTTACTTTTAATTGCTGTTTTATTTCTTGGAAAATATGTCAGTGGGGCACAAAGATGGCTGATGATAGGCCCGCTGTCAATTCAGCCATCCGAGCTTATAAAGATTGCAGTGATAATTATCCTGGCTCGATACTATTCAAAGCATGCATATACGCGGGGATTTACACTGCGTAATCTTATTAAGCCTGCGATACTGGTCATCATTCCATTTATCTTGATCGTAAAACAGCCTGATCTGGGAACAGCACTTGTGATTTTTCTAATCGCCGCTTCAATAACTGTTTTTGTGAAGATTGAAAGGCGATCATTTATATATATCATTATTTCGTGTATGACGGCTTTTCCCGTTGTCTGGTTTTTTTTAAAAGAATATCAACAAAGGCGTATACTAACATTTATAAATCCTGAACGGGATCCTTTGGGAGCAGGTTACCATATTATTCAATCAAAAATTGCCATAGGTTCGGGTATGATCACCGGCAAGGGATTTTTAAAAGGAACACAAAATGCGTTGTCATTTCTTCCTGAACAACATACGGATTTTATATTTTCAGTCCTGGCGGAAGAATGGGGGCTTGTCGGTTCAGTATTTCTTATTTTTCTTCTCTTGATATTGCTAATAAGGGGGTTAAATGTAGCTTACGGGTGCAGGGATCCTTTTGGCACAATTCTTTCAGTCGGAATATCAGCAATGATATTCTGGCAGGTTGCTATTAATATAGGAATGGTAATGGGGCTTATGCCGGTTGTTGGTGTGCCTTTGCCGTTTATCAGCTATGGGGGTTCATCTATTGTCGTTACGATAGTTTGTGTGGGTATATTAATGAATGTGAGTATGAGGCGGTTCATGCTTGAATAACCTGTAAGCATTCACAGGCACCGCATTTGCGCGCGATCAGGTCAACCAGCATAGCACAGACTATATAGCTGGTTGACCTGATCACGCACATCTGCAGCACCTGTGAACGCTTACAAGACGCAGATTATATCACCAGAATGCTCATTTGGGCATATTTTTCAACAGCTAAATTAATAGCAATTAATCACGTAGCCAGGCTGAAACTGTTTAGACTGAAGACTGAAGGGGTCAGAGAAGCACGATTGCCGTACTTCGGCTGAAATATCAGATTCTTGCACCAAACATGTCTTCAAAATGCGCTGTATTTTCGCTTTTTCCTAACAGTTTTCAGCCTTCAGCCTATCCACATGGGTAGTTTTAATACAAATAATTAAGGAGGGTATTTAAGATATGAAGAAAGGTAAAAAACACGATTCCATATCTACTTTTCTGGGGCCTGATGCAAGTATTGACGGAACAGTAGAATTTCGTGGCGCTATCAGACTGGATGGAAATGTAAAAGGAAAGGTAAAGAGCAATGGCGGTACGGTTATTGTGGGTGAGAAGGCTGTGCTTGAGGCGAAAATAACTGTGGGCGTTGCCATAATAATGGGCGAAGTACATGGAACAATAGATGCCCAGGACAGGATCGAGATTTATCCCCCGGGTCGTGTAATCGGCGATATTCAAGCTCCGGTGATAACTGTTGAAGAAGGAGGTGTTTTTAATGGAAATTGTATTATGAAAGACAAGGCAATTTCTTCAACAAAAAAGAAAGATATGTCTCAAAAACATTCTGCAATTAAAGCAGTTGCGGCTGAAGCTCAAAAAGAAAAATAAATGTTAAAAAAACCTTTGACAATTTATTTGATCTGGTGCTATAGAGCGCTGGGGTTGATGGAGTCAAAATTTTAGCAAATTGCAAATTTTCCACACTTGACGGTCTTATAAAAAGTCAAAAAACCACTTTTTACAAGACGTTTTAAGCTTTAGGGTTTAAGTTTTAAGTATTTGTTATAACATAGAATATAATTAACATAAAACTTAACACCCCAAAACCTGATGAATTCGATTTTTTACGAGTTCATCACACTTAACACTTAAAGTTTTGCCATAGATGGAGGGGCTTTATATGAAATCTTCTGGTCTAAGCCGGAAAGGTTTTGCGGTTTTCGTGCTTTTCCTGGCAGTAGGGGTGATGTTTTCCGCCTCAATTGTCCTGGGTTCTTCAGGAGAAGAGTCCGGAGGTTCAATAACCGTAATGCCTGACGGGTCACTTCTTATACAGATTGTCAATTTTATTTTTCTTATCTTTATTTTAAATATTATACTATACAAACCGATCCGAAACGTTTTAATTCAAAGAAAGGAAAAGATTGCCGGTCTTGAAGAAGGGATTGAAGCTTTCGACAGGGATGCCGTAGAGAAAGAAGACGCTTTTGCTTCGGGCATCAAGGCTGCAAGGGCAAATGGTCTGAAGGAAAAGGAAGTTCTGCTCACCGCTGCTGCTGAAGAAGAGAGAAAGATAATCGAAAAAATAAACAAGAAAGCCCAGGCTAATCTCGCAGAAGTCAGAGAAAAAATCGCACGGGATGCCGGGGAGGCAAAGAAGTCCCTTCTTAAAGAAATTGATGGATTTGCAAATGCTATTGGTGAAAAGATTCTGGGGAGGGCTGTTTAATGGATAGATCCGGAATAAAAAGGCCCGTTATCGGCTGCAAGCACAGTTTGATTAAAAGCAGGACGTTTTTGGTCGTTGCCATAATGTTGCTGCTTTTTTTGTTTTCAGGAGTTGCTGTGGCTTCCGGAGGCGGGGGCCAGGAATCAAAAGGGTGGGTAGCTACAGACACTTATAAAGTTATGAATTTTGCTGTTTTGGCTATCGGTCTTTTTCTCCTTTTACGCAAACCTGTTTCCCAGGCACTGAATGGTCGTATCAAGGGGATAAAGGAACAACTCAGCGAGTTGGAAGAGAAGAAAGAAGCGGCTGAAAAAAAGCTTGCTGAATATAATGAAAGGTTCTTGAAATTAGACAAAGAAGCCAAACAGATTGTCGCAGAATACATAAAGCAGGGAAATGAGGCCAAAGCAAGAATACTCAAAGAGGCGGAATCAGCAGCTGTAAAGCTTGAAAAACAGGCTAAAAAAAATATTGAAAATGAGTTTAAAAAGGCCAAATCAAAACTACAGGAAGAGATACTTGAACAGGCACTTGTCAAGGCTGAAGAGATTATTAAAAGTAAAATAGATACCAAAGACCAGGACAGGCTGGTAGATGAATATTTAGAGAAGGTGGTGGCATAATGAAAAATCTTGCAATAGCACGGCGTTATGCCAAGGCTCTTTTACTTATCGGAAAAGAGGACAGTAAGGCTGACGCTTATAGAGAGGAACTGGATGGGCTTGCAAATCTGATTGCAAGGGAGAAAGAGCTTGATCAGGCAATTTCTAACCCTCTTTATGATACACATGGCCGCAAAAAGGTTTTAAAGGCGATAATCGAAAAGCTGGATCTTTCAAAAGTTATGACGGCATTTCTCCTGTTATTGTTTGATAAAGGGCGGTTTGGATTTATCGGGGATATAAACGATTTCTATCAGAAACTGGCTGATGAACTGAAAGGTGTTGCGCGTGCGAGCCTGGTTTCGGCTACAGAAATTTCATCTGGAACCATTGAAAAAATTCGTATGACATTGTCAAAAAAGACAGGCAAGGATATTATTTTAGAGGTTGAACAAGATCCCGGTTTGATAGGGGGAATCGTTACAAGGATAGGGGACCTTGTCCTCGATGGAAGTATTAAAACACAATTACTTAATATGAGAGAATCTTTAAAAAGGGGTGAGAGTGTATAATGGAATTAAGAGCCGAAGAAATAAGTCAGATTATTAAGGAACAGATTACGGATTATGATAAGAAGGTTGAACTGAGTGAAACAGGTGTTGTTTTGTCCGTCGGAGATGGCATTGCACGTGTATATGGGCTGGAAAAAGCCATGGCACTTGAGCTTGTAGAATTTCCCGGCGGTATCCTGGGCCTTGTGCTGAACCTTGAAGAAGACAATGTGGGTTGTGCCATTATGGGGGAAGATATCCATATCAAGGAAGGGGATATGGTTAAGCGGACCGGCAAGATCGCCGAGGTGCCGGTGGGTGAAGCGGTTCTTGGCCGTGTATTATCTGCTGTTGGCGACCCTTTGGATGGAAAGGGCCCAATAGACGCAAAGGAGTTCAGCCGGGTTGAAATGGTTGCGCCGGGTGTTATCGAACGAAAAGGTGTCCATGAACCCTGCTATACGGGAATGAAGGCTATCGACTCCATGACACCGGTTGGCCGGGGTCAGCGTGAGCTTATCATCGGTGACCGCCAGATCGGTAAGACCGCCATTGCAGTTGATGCCATTCTTGCACAGAAAGATACGGACGTTTACTGTATTTATGTAGCTTGCGGGCAGAAGAAGTCTACAGTGGCACAGGTTCATGCTGTCCTGGAAAAAAACGGTGCCATGGAATATACCACCATCATAGCCGCATGTGCCAGTGATCCAGCAACACTGCAGTTTATCGCTCCTTATTCAGGATGCGCTATGGGAGAATACTTTCGCAATAAAGGGCAGCATGCTTTGATTATTTATGACGATCTTTCAAAACAGGCGGCGGCCTATCGCCAGGTTTCACTTCTGCTGAGACGTCCGCCTGGACGTGAGGCCTACCCCGGAGATATTTTTTACAACCATTCCCGCCTCCTTGAACGGGCTGCCAAGATGAATGACGAACTTGGCGCAGGATCGCTTACAGCGCTTCCGATAATTGAAACCCAGGCCGGTGACGTATCCGCCTATATTCCGACAAATGTTATTTCAATTACAGACGGTCAGATATATCTTGAACCCGGCTTGTTTTTTGCCGGTGTCCGGCCGGCGATTAACGTCGGTCTTTCCGTATCCAGAGTCGGTGGCGCTGCACAGGCTAAGGCCATGAAACAGGTGGCAGGTACATTGCGCCTGGACCTGGCTCAATTTAGGGAACTGGAAGCATTTGCTGCTTTTGGAAGCGATCTGGATGCTGCTACACAGAAACAGTTGACTCGCGGCGCAAGGCTGGTTGAAATACTAAAACAGCCGCAATATCAGCCCCTGTCCATGGAAAAACAGATTGTAATCCTCTATGCCGGAACAAAGGGATTTCTTGATGAACATCCTCTTGATGTTCTTGGAAAATATGAGGCCGGGCTTTACTCGTTTATTGAAGACAGGTATCCGCAGATTTTTTCTGAACTTAAGGAAAAAGAAGAGATTTCAGACGATCTGGACAAGGTAATGGCAGAGGCCATGAATGCCTATGGAGAAGAATTTAAGGATACTGTTAAATAATAACAACTTATTGCGTGTGTGATGTGTTGCTTATGCAGGTATGATATATCTTGAGTATGTAACACAAAACCGGCAACGGAATAAATAAGGGCTTTGGTTTATGGCAAGTTTAAAAGATGTCCAAAATAAAATTTCTGCGGTTAAAAAAACAAAGCAGATCACAAAGGCCATGAATATGGTGGCTACCTCAAGATTGCGGGGCGCTCAGACGAATATGGAAAATTTTCGCCCCTATGCCGGTAAATTTTCGGAAGTCTTGGGGAGCCTGGCGGAAAAATCCGGTGAAGAAGCCAGTCCTTTACTGCTACCTCGTGAAGAAGTAAAGAAAATCCATGTGGTTTTATGCACTTCCGACAGGGGACTGTGCGGTGGATTTAACGTCAATCTGATTGATAAGGCTAAATCATTCGTAAAGGAAAGATCCAGTGATGATATAGAGATATCTTTTACAAGTTTTGGAAAAAAGGGACGTGATTGGTGCCGCAAAAACGATGTTACTATAGACGACGAGTACATTGGAGTCGTCGGAACAACTTTCGGGTTTAATGTGGCTGCAAACGCAGGGCGCAAATTTGTGGAGGGATATTTAAGCGGGGACTATGACGAAGTCTATGTCGTCTATGCTGAATTTGTAAGCATGGGGAGACAGGTGCCCACCTTAAAACAACTCCTTCCCATACCACCTATTGAAATTGTCGAGGATGAAGCGGAAGATAAAGAGTACCTTGCCGAACATATTTGCGAACCTTCGGCTGACAGCCTTTTGGAGGAGTTGCTTCCGAAAAGTGTTCATGTAAAGTTGCACAGTGCACTCCTGGAAACTTCAACCAGCGAACATGCGGCACGGATGGCTGCAATGGATAATGCAACAACGGCATGTAATGATATGATTGAAAATTTGACGCTGGCATATAACAAGGCTCGGCAGGCAGCTATTACGGCGGAGCTGATGGACATTGTCGGTGGCGCCGAGGCGCTTAGGGGATAAGAAAATAAATACTGTATTTTACATATAGGAGGTTTTTAGATGGGAGAGAATATTGGTAAAATTACTCAGGTTATGGGGCCTGTCGTTGACGTCGAATTTGAACAGGGTAATCTGCCTACAATCTACACGGCGCTTACGATCAGCAACCCTTCCATAAGTGATGAAGAGGGCAACCTTGTCGTTGAAGTCGCACAGCATCTTGGGGACAATGTGGTCAGAACCATTGCCATGGATGTGACCGACGGTTTGATGAGAGGACAGGAAGTAAAAGATACAGGCAAACCTATTATGATGCCTGTTGGTGAAGCAGGCCTGGGACGGATTCTCAATGTTGTTGGGAGGCCCGTTGACGGGCTTGGTCCGGTAAGCCAGGAAAAGATGCTTCCCATCCACCGTGAAGCCCCGTCATTTACAGAGCAGGACACATCGGTGCGTGTTCTTGAAACCGGAATTAAAGTGATTGATTTGCTTGTCCCGTTTCCACGAGGTGGGAAAATGGGTCTCTTTGGCGGTGCAGGCGTGGGTAAGACCGTTATCATGATGGAAATGGTTCATAACATCGCCATGCAGCACGGTGGTATCTCGGTGTTTGCAGGTGTGGGTGAGAGAACCCGTGAAGGGAACGATCTTTATCATGAAATGAAGGATGCCGGTGTACTTCCAAAAGCGGCCCTGGTTTATGGACAGATGACTGAACCTCCCGGGGCAAGAGCCCGTGTTGCGCTTTCCGCCCTGACAGCCGCTGAATATTACAGGGATGAAGAAGGTCAGGACGTTCTTATCTTTATTGACAATATTTTCCGCTTTACACAAGCCGGTTCAGAGATCTCTGCACTTTTGGGACGTATGCCTTCCGCTGTCGGTTACCAGCCGACCCTGGCCGTTGACCTTGGTGAGCTCCAGGAACGGATTACCTCAACGGACAAGGGCTCAATTACCGCCGTTCAATGTGTATATGTTCCCGCAGATGACCTGACCGACCCGGCGCCTGCCACCACATTTGCACATCTGGACGGTACCGTGGTTCTTTCCCGTAAGCTGGTCGAGCTTGGTATCTACCCTTCAGTTGATCCGCTTGATTCAACATCAAGGATTTTGGATGCCGCCTATATTGGTGATGAGCATTATCAGGTCGCTCGACAGGTACAGCAAATTCTTCAGAAATATACCGAACTTCAGGATATTATTGCCATCTTGGGTATTGATGAATTGGCAGACGAAGATAAAATCACTGTATCACGTGCGAGAAAAATTCAGCGTTTTCTGTCACAACCCTTTCATGTTGCTGAAGTTTTTACAAATACACCCGGATCTTATGTAAAGATCGAAGATACGGTTAACGGTTTCAAGGAAATTGTTGAAGGAAAACACGACGAT
The DNA here is from genome assembly GCA_002084545.1 of Desulfobacteraceae bacterium 4572_123. GTDB lineage: Bacteria > Desulfobacterota > Desulfobacteria > Desulfobacterales > 4572-123 > 4572-123. The sequence continues at coordinate 15,732 of NBLJ01000028.1, forward strand.
CTTCCAGAACAGGCATTCTATATGGTTGGAAGTATTAAAGAAGCAATTGCAAAAGCCGAAAAGATGGCTGAAGCAGCATAGCTGAGAGGTTTAAATAATGGCTGAAAATATTAAATTAGAAGTTGTGACACCTGAAAAGTCTGTGGTCAGCGAGGAGGCTCAGATTGTAATGTCCCCCGGTTCCCTCGGCGAGTTTGGAGTTCTTATTGGCCATACACCTTTTTTAACCACTCTTAAAATTGGTACGATTCGCTATAAGGATGCCGATGGGACTGAAAAATATGTATTTGTCAACAGCGGATTTGAAGAAGCGCTTCCTGATAAAGTGACTGTGCTGGCAGAGTCGGCTGAAAGAAGAGAAGATATTGATGTTGAGCGTGCAAAGGCTGCCATGGAAAGAGCAGAGAAACGCCTGGCTGAGGATCGGTCTAAAGAAGATATTGATTTTAGCCGCGCCAAAGTCGCTCTTGCAAGGGCTGCTGAACGGGTAAAGCTTAGCGATTTTAAAAATTAATAGGCTTATTTAAATACAGATAAATTAAACCCCCGTTGGTTTTGGGTTAAAAATAGATTTAAATTAAAAGGGTAAACCGGTTTATTTGGTTTACCCTTTTTATATAGAACAGAAATTTACAAATTTATCATGAGGTTAACTTGAGGTATAGGGCAATTATATTTAAAAGTGCCTGAAACTCGCGCACCTGTCCGCCTCAGGAGGATAAGTGAGCGTAAAGAAAGAACTTAGATCAATCCTTTCATCTAAAACAAGCTTACGCCGGCATTGTTCGGCCTATAGAAAATGTTATTTTAATTGTCGTTCTTTCTTAATCCGCCTGCGGCGGACTAATACGCTCAAACAGTCAGCCATTTTAAATCTAATCACCCTATACCTCAAGTTACTGTTTAAGTTTGCAAATTTCTGATAGAGATAATATATAAAAGCGAGAAGCCCTATGAAATCAATGAAAAATAATGTTTCTGTAATCATACTTGCCGCAGGTATGGGAACGAGGATGAAATCGACAAAAGCTAAAGTTCTCCACGAGATTCTTGAGAAACCCATGATTTTATATGTTGTGGAAACTGCAAAAAAAGTCGCTGGAAATGATGTAATTCTTGTCATAGGAAATCAGGCGGATAAGGTTAAAAGAGTTGTTTCTGAAAAAGCCAAGGTGCGATATGCGTACCAGGATAAACAGCTTGGAACAGGACATGCGGTTTCGTGTGCATTGTCTTTAATACCCGACTATTGTGAAGAAGTTGTAATATTGTGTGGCGATGTTCCGCTCCTTAATGCGAAAACAGTAATTAAGCTTGTTGATGATCATGTTCAAGCAAAACGTGATATTTCACTTCTATCCGTTGAAAAAGATAATCCAAAAGGCTACGGCAGGGTTTTGTATGATGATAAAGACCATGTTTCAAAAATAGTTGAGGAAGCGGATGCGACTAAAGACCAAAAGAAAATCAAAATGATTAATACAGGTATTTACTGTGTCAGGAAAAAATATTTGGTAGATATAGTGGGAAAAATCAAATCAGATAATGCTCAAGGTGAATTTTATCTGACTGATATTATTGAAATAGGGAATAAAGGGAAAAAACTTGTTGGAGCTCTTGTCGGAAATGATGATAGTGAATTTTTCGGTATCAACAGCAGAAAGGAGCTAAAGGAAGCTGAAAAAATATTGAAAAACCGAAATAGCATTATATCTTGACTTTTACATGTACATTAGATTATAATAACCAAAATTAATTTAAGGCAAAAAATTGGATAACAAGGAAGTTATACGGCAGTTTGAGGAAATTGAACACAAAGTTGAACGAGTGATAGAGGCTTGTAAATCACACGAGGCGACCAACTTAGAACTTATTAATAAAATTGAACGGTTAGAGGAGGAGCTTCAAAAAAAGACTGAGGCGGAAAATAATTACTTAAAGGAAAGGGACTTAATTCGGTCAAAGATTGATAGTTTGTTGGTCAGACTTGAGGATATTACAGAAGTTTAGGAATAACGGTCAACAGAGTAAATACTCAAAAGAGGCAGGATACACATCCATTGGAAGAACTTGTAACGATAGAACTCTTTGGGAGGTCTTATACATTCAAAGCCGAATCAGAAATTATGATGGCAAAAGATGTTGCTGACTACCTTGTAAAAGAGGTAAGCAGAGTTGAAACGCAACAATCAATAAAATCATCAAATATTTCCAAGCTTGCAATTATGATTCTGGCTGCACTGAACATAGCTAATGAAAATATGGAGCTGAAAAAAAAACATTCGGATTTCATGCATACAATTTCAAGGCAATCATCTGACCTGATACGCTCATTAGATGCGTTTGTGCAATAAACGACAGAGGTGTTTTTACAAGTTGCAACCAGTTGAAAAAGTTAAACTGCTTTTTCGGTAATTATTTTTAACAGACTTGTTGGCCAAAATAAATGTTTACCTTCTTGCTGGCCATCAGAAGTAACCGGCCTGTTGTGTGCTTATATTTCATTGGAATAAACGTAATCCCTGCCGTGTTCGTGATTGGAAGTTACTCTTTGATCCAACATTCATTTAACGGGAGCTGTCCCTGGTTTTGGTGTGCATGTTCTGATTATACAGAAAAGCCTGAAGAAGCTATATGGCGCCCACTTTGAACCATGGTTCAAAGACCTGCCAACACGGCATTATGGCGGGGGTTCTATTTTATTCAAAGCTTGATTAAATTTTTTGATATGTATAAATTATAAAATTCTAACTAATGGACAATATTTTAAATTTATTTTAATCATATCCAATGAATATATAACACAGCTCCTGAAAATTATACCAGCCCTTCCTTTTTTCCTCATTTAGCAGCCGTACTTTAACCCGAATTGAACCATTTTTGCATGATATGTAACGATTTATTGCGCTTTTCCGCAAGCAGTGGTACGGGAAACGTCGATTTGAGATGGACCTAATATTTTTCGAAAACTATTATGCATGTCGAATTTACCGCAGAGCACATCGAGCTCACAGGGATAGCTAATTATTTAAAAATGATTTCAGTGCTCTCTGCGAGCTCAGTGGTGAAAAATGACTTTTTACAAGACCCTAAGGTTAAATTACTTGAACACCGGCTATATAATGGCCGTTTCCTTTTCCAGGGAGATATACAATGGATGAATATATTATATTATTAGGAATAGCTTGCTTTGCTGCAGGTTTTATTATCGCATTTTGGATTAAAGGGAAAATGCTTTCTCAACGAATCAAAGCTGCCAAAGGGGAAGCTTTTCGAATATTAGAAGAATCTAAGAGACAAGCAGAAACGCTGATTAAAGAGGCAGATATTGAAATAAAAGAAAAACTTTTCAAGATGAAAGGCGAGTTTGATGCTGATACCAAAGATACGCGGTTTGAGTTTAAAAAGCGGGAGAGGAGAATAATCCAAAAAGAGGAAAATGTTGAGCGTAAAACAGAACAATTAGAAAGAAGAGATCGTGATATTTTAAAAAAAGAAAAAAAGCTGGCAAAAAAAGAAGAATATATTGAACACAGTGAAAAGAAATATAACGAGTTAATTGAAGAACAAAAAAGACATCTTGAACAAATTTCAGGATTGACGGCTGAGCAGGCCAAAGAATTGTTAATAAGGGCAATGGAGAACGAAGCGCGGCACGAAGCTGCCAGACTGATTAAAAAGATAGAGAATGAGGCAAAAGAAACAGCTGATAAAAAGGCCAAGAATATTATGGCGACAGCTATACAGAGATATGCCAGTGATTTTGTTGCAGAACGAACGGTTTCAGTTGTTCAACTTCCAAGCGACGAAATGAAGGGGCGAATAATTGGCAGGGAAGGACGTAATATTCGGGCAATAGAAGCAGCGACAGGGATTGACCTGATAATAGACGATACGCCTGAAGCTGTCATTCTCTCGGGCTTTAATCCTGTCAGGCGGGAGGTTGCTCGTATGTCTTTAATGCGTTTGATTTCAGATGGGCGAATACATCCTGCACGTATTGAGGATGTTGTAAAAAAAGTAGAGAGGGAAGTTGACCAGGCGATTAAAGAAGCCGGAGAGCAGGCGGCATTTGATCTGGGTATTCACGGGATTCACAATGAACTTATAAAATTAATCGGTCGATTAAAATTCCGTACGAGTTATGCGCAGAATGTTTTACAGCATTCAGTTGAAGTGGGTTTTTTATGTGGCATTATGGCCGCTGAGCTGGGACTTAATCAAAAACTTGCAAGACGTATGGGGCTGTTGCATGATATCGGAAAGGCCGTTGATCATGAGGTGGAAGGCCCTCACGCTTTGATAGGCGCCAGACTTGCAAAAAGATACAATGAATCCCAAAGAATTGTACATGCAATTGAGTCCCACCATGAGGATATTCCTCCATCTTCTGTTTATGCCTTTTTAGTACAAGCAGCTGACGGTCTATCAGGAGCCAGGCCAGGGGCTCGAAAGGAACTGCTTGAAAATTATATCAAACGGCTGGAAGATCTTGAGAAAATAGCGAATTCATTTAGAGGTGTTGCAAATACATATGCAATTCAGGCCGGCAGAGAACTTCGTGTTATCGTTGAAAGCAGTATTATTTCAGATGAAGATGCAACCATGCTAAGTAGAGATGTTGCAAAAAAAATAGAAGAATCTTTAACTTTTCCCGGCCAGATAAAGGTGATGGTTATAAGAGAAACAAGGGCTGTGGAATATGCGAATAAGTAGAGGCTTTGCATTATGAATGTGATCGATATTTTACATGAACGAGGATTTATAGAACAAACAACGCACGATGAAGAATTGCGTAGATATGCTGATAAAAAGCAGATTACCTGCTATATCGGCTTTGATCCGACAGCCTCCAGTCTTCATATCGGCAGTCTTGTGCCAATCATGTCGCTTGCTCATATGCAAAGGCTTGGGCATAGACCTGTCGCACTTGTTGGCGGAGGGACGGGGCTTGTCGGAGATCCCAGCGGCAAGACTGAAATGAGACAACTGCTGACACCAGAGATGGTGGAAGAGAATGCACGGGGTATAAAAAAACAACTATCCAGTTTTATTGATTTTAGTGATGATAAAGCCCTTATGCTCAATAATGCGGATTGGCTTACTAAATTGGAATACATCCCGTTTTTAAGAGATGTTGGGCGTCATTTTTCAGTAAATCGTATGATAAAAGCAGAAAGCTATAAAATACGTTTGGAATCTGATGAAGGTTTAAATTTTATAGAATTTAATTATATGTTGCTTCAAGCCTATGACTTTCTGGAACTTTATAACACCCATCACTGCAGACTCCAAATGGGTGGTAGTGATCAATGGGGAAACATTGTCGCAGGGGTTGAGCTTATTCGCAGGATGCACCAGGAAACTGTATTCGGAGTAACTTTTCCTTTGATTACCACGAGTGGTGGGGCAAAGATGGGGAAAACAGCCAGTGGTGCTGTCTGGCTCGCTGATGACAGGACATCGTCATATGAATATTACCAGTACTGGATAAACACAGATGACAGGGATGTAGAACGTTTTATGGCGCTTTTTACGTTTTTGCCCATGGAAGAAATAAGGGATATTGGGAAATTAGATGGCTCAGATTTAAATAGCGCCAAAATTGTTTTAGCATTTGAAACGACCTTACTGGCCCATGGGGAGAATGAGGCCGAAAAGGCATATCAGAAAAGCGTCAGTCATTTTGGAACTCGTTCCATTTCAAGGAACATATTGCCTTCAAGCCGGATACATTCTGAATTGCAAACGGATCTTCAAGTATCGGTAAAAGATGACGTGGCAGTGGATGATGATTTTGCTACGGTTGATATAATCGATTCATATGTTGATGAAATAGAACTAAAAGCTGGTATACCGGCTTTTAAACTGTTCCATACCGTTGGGCTGGTATCATCCGGCAGTGCCTCCAGAAGGTTGATCCAGCAAGGCGGGGCGTATATTAACGACAAACGTATAAAGTCATTTGACCAGGTAATTAATGATGATTATCTTGATGAAAAAGAAACAATTGTATTGAGAGCTGGAAAAAAACGTTTTCACAAAATAAAAATTAGAAAATAGCAAAATTAAGCTTGACAAAGGCAAGTATTGGTTGTACTTTTATTGTCTTTTTTAAAGAGTATCTCTTTTTTTAAAAAAGATCAAAAAAGTGGTTGACAAGACGGGTTTGAGCGGTGTATTTGAGCAATCCTGTTTTAAGCTATATTTTGAAATTTTTGCATCTAATGTGCAATCTCTTGATCTTTGAAAACTAAATAGTGACAGAAATTTTAAGTCGGGTCTAAAGTTAATTCGTCGTATCCTTTTTTATCGGTTTATCCGACAAAATGGAGCGGCAAAAGTTTAATTGGAGAGTTTGATCCTGGCTCAGAATGAACGCTGGCGGCGTGCTTAACACATGCAAGTCGTACGAGAACTCTTTAGCTTGCTAAAGATAGTAAAGTGGCATGTAAGCTGTTGTTTGGAGATGAGCCCGCGTACCATTAGCTTGTTGGTAGGGTAATGGCCTACCAAGGCAACGATGGTTAGCTGGTCTGAGAGGATGATCAGCCACACTGGAACTGACACACGGTCCAGACTCCTACGGGAGGCAGCAGTGAG
>NBLJ01000029.1 GCA_002084545.1 Desulfobacteraceae bacterium 4572_123
ACGATTTGAATTGTTGTTTTGCCGTATTTATTTTTCTGCGTCAAGCTTGACGGATCTAAAAGGATAGTTGCTGATGCAAACGCTACATAGCTGCACATATGATTCTTTCCATATCGGTGCATATATCAAGCATGGGCTTCCCCTGTACCTTTACGACTATCTATCTAATTCTCTTGAAAAAAATCCTGATTCATCCACTGGGGAAAAAAGGGACCATCACCCTGCCACCGCCGAGACACGCCCCAATCGCCCCTCTGTTTTTATTATTCTCATGGGCGCTCTGGGAGATGTGGCAAGGGGGCTTTGCCTTGTATCCCACATAAAAAACCACTGGCCCCATTGTCGAGTTACCTGGCTGATAGAAACCAAATGGGTGGATGTGGTTAGTTGTCATCCAGGGATTGACCATGTCATTGTTTTCGACCGCCCCAGGGGTGTGCGGGCCGTATGGTCCCTCCGAAAACAGCTGGCCGCAGAACACTTTGATATCACCCTTGATCTGCAGAGGCACCTTAAAAGTGGATTCTTTTCATTCCTTTCAGGGGCCAGACGCAGAGTCGGGTTTCACCCGAAAAATGCCAAGGAATTCAACTGGCTTTTCAATACGGAGTATATCGAATACTCAGGGAGCGGGGTGCCTAAAATCGATCTTTACCTTCGTTTTACCAGGCGGTTGAAATTGCCTCCGCCACAGCATCTCGATTTCGGTTTTTCCACTTTGGATCTTCATACGCTTCGGCCGGACATCTCGGCCCGGGTGACGACACCATACTTGGCTGTGGTGATGGGGTCCTCGTGGAAATCCAAAGATTGGATTCTTGAGGGCTATGCAAAGCTGGTATCGGATATCCTGGCGGACGGTAAGATGGGGGTGGTACTTTTAGGAGATCGCTCCCAGGCAGCGCAAGCCGAAAGGCTGACCGGGATGATCAAGGATGCCGCCCTTGTCAACCTGGTGGACAAAACCTCCCTGATAGAACTTGTGGCTGTCTTGAAAACCGCCGCCGTGGCCGTGGGGCCCGACTCCGGGCCCGGCCACCTGTCGGGGTCGGTGGACACACCCTATGTGTCACTGTTTGGTCCCACCGACCCGAGCATCGCAGCCCCCTATGGCAGTGAACATTTGGTGGTTCGTGTGAATGTTGATTGCGGGCCTTGTTACAAAAGAAAATGTCCCACACCGGAAAAATGGTGCATGCGAAAAATTGATGTGGATGTGGTCAAAAAAAAAATTTATCATGCATTGTCGCAACAGCATCAAGGATGCCTGTTTCAGGGGGTACGCTGAAACAGCGGCAAAGATGTTAATACTTCGGGCAGGCGGTGTTTATGCACGGCTTTATTCCATCGCTTTTGATACAACCCGGTCAATTTGTCTCTGCTGCCGGAAAAATAATATGCCTTGTCAAAATCAATAATATAGTTCCGATCATATTTATCAATCAGAATATTGCCGGGATGCAGATCAACATGATGTATCTTGTTTTGAATTAATCGCCTGATATTTCGGGCAATCGACGGCATAAGGGTTACGGCTTTTTCTTTTTTATCCCGGCTTAACCTGGCAAACGAGATATGATCTTCAATAACTTCCGTTATCAGCCAGGCTTTATAAAAGATCCCTCCCAGACTGGCATAGGCAATGGGTTTGGAAACGCTGGCGCCAGATTTTGCCGCGGCGAGCAAAAATTCGAATTCTTTTTTTGACCGAACCGCACCAGTTTTTAAATAATATTGTTTATTGATCCGGGATATCACCCCTCCGCGCTTGTAGCACTTTACAACAATGGATCCCAATTTGGGAATAACAGCATATCGGGCCGGCCCTCTACCCTCAAGGGTATCGGCATGCGTTTCGGGTTCGGATGCAAAAATCCGGATCAAATTGTCAAGACTCCCGGTGCTGAGATCTATCACCGCCCCCCACTGGTATGACTGATATTTTCGTTTATAAATTTTACCTGTCGTCACTTTCAGCCATCTCCCCGGTAGTAGCCTCACACCATTACCGAAACGGAATTTTATTCATAAGGATTCTTCATTCCTCTGGGTTGATTTCTCCATCTCTGGTGTATCCAGAGCCATAATTCCGGATTCTCATAAATAATTTTCTGAATTACATCCGCCTGTTTCTGAGTATTGATTAAAATCTCTTTTTCAGGATCATCCGGCCAATTTTCCCATTCAACCTCTTCCGCTATAACCAGCTCAAATTCATCCGGACCGAGTTGGCGCATGAAGCCTGCCAAAACCGGCGCCCCGGTCTTAAATGCAACATATGCCGGGGAACGAACCGAACAGGCCGGACGCCCCATCCAGTTTATGAATATACCCACACTTCGTTTCATATTCTGATCCAGAGCCATGGCAATAGCTTCTCCATTACCAATCCTTTCAAGTATCCCACTGCTGCAACCGGATACCCGGACATACCTATTTTTCCGCCGGCAATATCCATCATGCCGATATGGCCGGCAATGAGCAAGGCACCTTTTTTACGATTCATTGCTGCTTTAAATATCTCTTCATTTTTCCATCGGCATTTTTCCTTCCAGAACATCTCTCCCATATACGGAAGGCGCAGGTAGTTGATAATCACACGCCCGCAATTGATCAATGACTCCCGATAGATTCGTTCCTTTTCCTCAGTCGATTTGGTATCGCCAAAAACAATATCAAGGTTGATCATCGCCACATGCTTACGAATCCTGAGGCGGTATAATATCAGCCCGATCCAGGCACCTGTCCTGTAGGCGGCTTTCCAGGAAAAGCAAAGGGCAAAGGATTTAATCAGTTTAATGATAGCTTTAGTTAACCGATAGCCCTTAATATCCGCGCTCCTTGAGTGCAGTTTAGTATATTCCGTAACCTGGTCCAAAGGTGCAGGATAGGTATCAAAGGCTTTAAATTCAGGTAACTTTTGTTTTTTTTCCATGGTTTCGTCCTGATACAGTCCTGATATCGCAGATAGTTTTACATCATCCCTGACGCAACAGTTCAATCGGCAAAGGCACAGTTGGGATATCCATAATTTCCCCAAACTTTTTTGACCGGGTTAAAATAACACTATTGGAATATTTTGAAACTTGCTTAAATTCCTTGGGGTGTAATTGTGTTGTCCATTTTATCTCAACCGGCCAAAATCTGTCCGAACGGCATGAAAAATAAAAGGATCTGAAAACATCAGTTTTCGTGCCTTTTTAGGGGCAGCCGTCAGCCTGTCTTCCAAAAGTGCCGGCTGGATAAATACCGCGTCCATGGACTCAAGAATGGCGGCATAAGCCGATACCGTTTGAGGATGATCAATGGAAAGATCCCTGGCCAATGCATTCCAGGTAACCTGGCTGCCATATCGTTTTACAATGGCGGTTAATATTTCATAAAGATAATGTTCCTGCTTGTGTCTTTTTAAAACATCCCCACGAATCCAGTCACTGTAAGTTAAAAAAGTCGCCGGCAATATGGTTTGACGCATCGCCATGTCATTCATGGCCGTCAAGAACCCGCCATGTATCAGATAAGAATCAAACTCACCATAAAGTTTATCGACCAATAAAGCATTCGGTTCAGTATCGGAAGATGTGAGATATTCTATCTCGTCGGTTGATATTTCCCCGTTCAGTTTGACAGCTTCAAAAAAACTGAGCGGGTAAAGATGAAAATCTACCGTGCCGGCGGCGCCCCGCCTGCCCGGAAAACGCATTCGTGATTCTTTAATGATTACAAGATCCGATCCGGTTATTAACAGTACTACATTTTCAAGCATGCCGGCATCGGCCAGGTATTTAATACCTTTATCCCAGCCCTTTATGTAAGTTGCTTCATCAAGAAGGACATAGAACAACTCGGTATTGTGTCTCTTTTCTAAAATATCCGTAAAAATTCTGACCAATGAATGATGATCATCTATCAGCTCGCCGGTAAAATAGATAATACATTCCGGAGTGGCCTTTTTTTCAAGAAGTTCATTCATCCACTGTTTTAAAAGAGTGGTTTTACCAATCTGGCGCCCCCCGCTCACAGTGTAAATTCCCGGGTTGTTCCATGGGAGAGAATCAAGCAATTTAGAACGATGAACCAGCAATTGTTTCCGAAGATGTTGCAGATGAGGATCTCTGCTTGAAAATAGGTCCGGATTTTCAAGGTGGATATTGTGCGGCAAAAAGCGAATGTCCATGTTTAATCCATCCAGCATAAAATTTATAGATAATGGGTATTGATTAAATTTAATCAATACCCATTATCTATAAATTGTTGCCATTGTCAACCGGTAAATTTTTGAAAGGCTGCTGAGTAAGAAATAACTCAATGCCTTTCGCACTCCCTGATCTTAAACTAAAATTCCCATTCCTGGACAGAGTCTATTCTATCAGCCATTTCGGGGGCAAATATCAGCCAGCCGTTTTTCAATAAAAGCGGCAAAGGCATCGGTCTGATCTTTCAGGGATATTTTGATCCCGATCACCCAGAGATCCACCGGCCATGAAAATTTCCCTGCTATTCTGGCATAATCCTTGTCGGTTGTGATCAGCAGTTCGGCATCTGTTTTTTGAATTTCAGCCAGTAAAAATTTAACATCTTCAGAACTGTACCAGTGATGATCCGGGAATCCTGCAAATCGGGCAGGACAACAGCCCAAACCTTCAAGCATCCGGTAAAACTCATCATTTTTTGCTATTCCGGAAAAAACAAGGGCTTTGCGTCCTCGTAAAAAAGTAAAATCAGGGTTCGACGAACAGTTGCCCGGGGCACTGGATCTGCCGGCATTGGCCCTGACTATTTCCGCAACATACGGCACGTGAAAAGACCTGAATAAAGGGCGCCGCGGCATAGGCGGCATACCGCTGTTTTCATCCCCGCAGCGGGTAAAAATAAAGGCGCTTGCCCTTTTCATGGCATACACGGGTTCCCTTAGCATTCCGCGCGGCAACAGCTGGCCGTTTCCCAGCGGTCGAGCATCATCCAAAAGGATCAGATCAATATCCCGCTTTAATTGCAGGTGCTGAAACCCGTCATCCAGTAAAATCACGTTGGCCCTGAATCTATTTATGGCCTGCATGCCGGATCTGAATCGATTCCGCCCGACCAGTACCGGAATATGCTTTAACTTCCTGGCCATCATAAATGCTTCATCTCCGGAATCCTCGGCTTTGAGCAAAATGTCGCGGCCATCGCTGACAATACCGCCCTTTTTTTCATACCGCCCCTTGTATCCCCTGCTGACGACAGCAGGCCGATATCCCAAATGCTGTACCATCTCTGCCACGTAGATTGTCATAGGCGTCTTGCCGGTGCCCCCCACGGTCAGGTTGCCAATGGAAATCACTTTACACGGCAGCTTTTCGGATTTGAAAATTCGCCTGTCAAATAGTGACGCCCGCAGCCTGACTGCTCCTCCATAACAGATGGAGGCTATATACAAGAAAGATTTCAACGGGAAAAAGGTATTTTCCTCCTTGCCCGTCACTATCGATTTTATCTGTTTATACATTTTTTTGCACTACAACTATTCCAAGGCACAAGAAAACAAAATTTGCCAGCCATACGGAAACAAGAGGCGGCAAAATTCCGCCATAGCCCAGTGAAACGCAGAAACTATAGAAAATCCAATACAGAAATGCGATGCTTATGCCCCATGCGATACCGGTTGCAATCCCCTGCCCGCTTGTCTTTCGGATCACGATACCGGCACCTGCAAGGCACATGATAATACAGACAAAAGGAAAAGCAATTTTTGCCTGCAGGTCGACCCTGTAAGGGACAGCATCGTATCCGTCGGTTTCAATATCCCTTATATATTTCAAAAGCTCAAAAAACCGCATCTCTTCTGATTTTTTGACCATACGTTGAAGGCTATCGCGACTCAAGTCCAGAGAAATCGCCATTGCTTCACGAAATGCAACCCTATGGTTATCCCCCGCGGTATCCACGGTCTGCTGCATAACGCCGGAAAGAAGCCATCCATCACCCTTTTGCTCCCCTTTTTCAGCATCGATTCTCTTTACTAATTTGAAATCCGGATTAAAATAATTTACGGTAAGACCAAAGGCCGTCTGCCTGGCCGGGTTGTAATACTTTACATGAATAATTTTATCCTTGCTTCTGATCCATATATCTTTTTTTTTTGTAAAAGCAGACGTTTTCTTTTTAACTTCCCGAAGCCAGATATGATCGGCCCTGCTCATGGTAAACGGCACCAGCAGATCAGAAAGAAAAAACAACCCGATGGAAAAGACAACACCCATAACCAGAATCGGTTTGAGTAAAAAAGCAGCCCCGATACCGCTGCTTTTCAATGCCGTGAGCTCATTATTCTTACCCATCAATCCCAGAACAATAATCACGGCCAGAAGGATTCCCACCGGGGCAATCTGGGCAACGATAAAGGGCGTTTTCATAATAAAATATTTTACGGCATGGCTGAGAGGAACACTTTTTTCGATAAAATTATCGATTTTTTCAAAAAATTCAACAGCCAGGTAGATTGCAATGACAACCACGAGAACAACGCAAAAATACTTGAGTATCTCCTTGATAAGGTATTTGTGAATAATATACATTGGACTCTGTAGTTTAGAGTTAATTTTAAAACAATCAGCTTTTATAATGTTGGAAAAGAGTTATTTGTATCGGGCGATCTCCGGCTACCCTAACCAGCAGATATATTCCTATCCCCCCTAAGATAACATTGGGCGCCCACATGCCTATCAGTGGAGGATAGATGCCGGTTTCTCCGAATATCAATCCGGCGGAAAGAAGTATATAATACAATAAAAAGAAAATCAGCCCAGTTACCAGCCCGGAAGAAGCTTGACGTTTCTGGGATTGAATCCCTAAGGGAACAGCCAGAATACCAAGGGCCAGACAGGCAAATGGAATGGAAAATTTTCGGTGCAGTTCCAGCAGCATTTTATAATAATGATCATCTTCGGGATTTGACTGATGGATATAACGCCTCAGTTCGCCAAGGCTCATCTCTTTTCTACCCCTTGATACCTTCTTTCTTCGAGACGCCGCTCCTTCCAGATCAAGTTTTAAATCATAGGTATCAAAAGAAATAGTATGGACCGACCGGTTCTTCAGGTCAACCTGATTGATAATACCGTTAAACAGCCTTAATTGAAAAATCAGTTCATCGGGATTGCCGAAAAGTTTTCCTTCAGGTGCCACTATCGATGTGGCAAGCGAACTTTTTGCCCTGGAGTCTTCGATAAAAACATCCCTTAACACACCATCTGTCTTATCAACATTGCCGACATACAGCATGACACCCTTGAAACGGTCGTTAAACTTTCTTTCCTGAATACCCGCATTTAGGTTGGACGTGGCCACGCGAACCGTCATTTCCTTAAAAGCTGTCCGCCCCCAGGGCATCCCCCATACGGTCATGAAAACCGTGAGCAGACAGCCGGCCAGGCAGAAAAAAAGGACCGGAACGATCATGCGGTAAAGACTGACGCCACTAGCCTTGAGTGCTAGAATTTCATTGTCGTTGGACAACTTTAAAAAGGTCAGAAGAACCGACATCATGACCGCCATGGGAATGACAAAAACCATAAAATCAGGAATGGAATACGCCAGGAGAAGAAGGATATAGATAACACTGATCTTGTAATTGACAATGAGATTGGTGATATCGAGAATACGCGCCATTAAAAAAACAAACATAAAAAAAAACAGGTTTATGATAAAAGGGGAAAACATCTCCTTTAATATAAACCGGTTAATTATGGTATTGATACGCATATGTCCCCGGCAGCCAAATGGTTAACGATCCATTGCTTTTCCGTTTACAAACTGCATCCCGTGCAGTTTATGGTACTCACCCTTGATGGACATGAGCTCTTCGTGGGTGCCCTCTTCAATAATTTTTCCACCTGCAACAACCACGATCCGATCTGCATAAGCGATGGTGGACAGGCGGTGAGCAATCACAAAGGTAGTGCGCCCCTTCATTAAATTTTCCAAAGCCTTTTGCACCAGCATTTCAGATTCAGTATCCAAAGCGGAGGTGGCCTCGTCAAGAATCAGTATGGGAGCATTTTTCAGCAGAGCTCTGGCTATACAAAGACGTTGTTTTTCCCCGCCGGAAAGGCGCCCTCCAAGTTCGCCGATATTGGTCTCGTATCCTTTCGGAAAACTGCGGATAAAGTCATCCGCATAGGCGGATTTAGCCACACTTTCAATCTGTTCAACCGATGATTTCAGGTTGCCGTAAGCAATATTGTTCCGGATAGTATCATTGAAAAGAATAGGTTCCTGGGTCACAATGGCGATCTGATCCCGCAGAGATTTTATGGAGGCTTTGCGTATATCCAACCCGTCGATCCGAACAGCGCCCCGGCAGGCATCAAAAAAACGGGGTATCAAATTAACCAGGGTGGTTTTTCCCCCGCCGCTCATCCCCACCAGTGCGATTACCTCTCCGGCCCCTGCCTTGAGCCGGATATTTTCAAGCACCTGCTTTTCGTCATATTTAAACGAAACATTGTCAAAGGCCACGCTATGCGGTCCACATGGAATAATCAACGGATCGGCAGGTTCTTCGATGTCGGTTTTGGTTTCGATAATATCAAATACCCGATCGGTTGCCGCCAACCCCCTTTGCATTGTATTATTCAGCTTGCTCAGCTTTTTTATAGGCTCGTAAAGCATGATCACCGCGGCCAGGAAACTGACAAAGGTTCCGGTTGAATATTTACCGGATATCACATTTGATCCCCCGTAAAAAATAACAAAGGCCACACCAAAACCTCCCAGCATCTCCATTACCGGCGATGAAAGAGATCTGATCCTCACTTCCTTCATTTCAAGCCTGAACAGGCGCATGGTTTTTTTAAAAAATCTCTTTTTCTCATAGGATTCCATACCGAATGCCTTGACGATTTTGTTTCCGGCAAAAGTCTCATGCAGAAAAGCACTCATGTCGGCCATGGTTTCCTGACAGCCGCTGCTGTATTTGCGCACCTTACGGCCGAATATAACAATGGGATAAAAGGCAATTGGCAAAACTAAAAAGGCAAACAGGGCCAGTTCCCATATCTGGTAAAAAATCACAAAGACAAGTCCGATGATGGTAAAACAATCTCTCAGGGAACCGGTAACGGCATTTGACACCATATTTCTGATAATATTCACATCATAGGTAATCCGGGACATCAGGACCCCTGTTTTCTCCTGTTGAAAAAAAGAAAGCGGCAGATCCTGAATCCGGTTGTACAGCCTGTTTCGCAATTGCCGGATGATATCCTGTCCGACATAGCTCATGAGATACTGCTGCCCGAACATGCCCAGGCATCTTAAAAAATATACTATCAGTACGGCCCCGGGAATCAGTATAAGCATTCGGGCATCTTTATTGATAAAAACATCATCAAGGGCCGGCTTTATCAAATAGGCAGTAGCTGCAGTCGAAGCGGACATGATCATCATGCAGACGGTTGCCAGTAAAAGCTTGAACCAGTCATCCTTAACCAGCAGTAAAAGCTGCCTGTGACGATTTTTCAAAAAAGGTTCTGATCTTTTTTTCATAATCTTAAAGCATATCCAGAGCAATCCCGGCGACCTTTGCCGATGCCCCGGGGCCGCCTAATATATTTCTTACTTTACCGAGTTCATCGCGCATCGCTTCCATCTGTTTTTCATCGCTCAGGATTCCGGTTACAAGCTCTGCAATGTTCAGAGCCGATGCATCTTTCTGGATCAACTCAGGAACAATTTTGCACCCGGCAATAAGGTTCACCAGGCTGATGCTTTCGACCTGTATCAGGGCACGTCCCAGCCAGTAACTGACCGGCGACACTTTGTAAATAATCACAACCGGAGTTATGGCCAGGGCTGCCTGCAGGGTAACGGTACCGGAAGCGGCAATGACCAGAGAGCTTTGCTGAAATATTTTTTCCACGCCCTGGCAAACGGTCTCATAGCAGTCTGCATCCCGGGCCTGCGATATAATCGCTTCGATTGATTCTTTTTCCACGGACGGAGCAACAGATACAATAAATTTTACGTTTCCCGTCCGCTCCCGGATAAGCCGGGCAGCATCCAGCATAACCGGCAGATGACGGGCAATTTCCCTGTCACGTGAGCCCGGCAGAAGACCGATGGTCCGAACAGTACCGCCATGGCATTCAGGTTTTGGTGCAAAATCAACCATAGGGTTATCCAATAATGGATGTCCTACAAAAGTAACAGGTATATTTTGCGACTTGAAAAAATCCTCTTCAAACGGCAGGATTACTGCAACATGATCCACCAGTTTCCTGATTTTTTTAACCCGTCCTGACCGCCAGGCCCAGACCTGGGGGCTGATATAATAGAGCACGGGCACATTGATTCGTTTGGCCACTGCGGCAACATGCAGATTAAAATCGGGAAAATCGATCAATATAAGAAGATCCGGCTTCAGGGCTTTTAGAAGTCGTTTCACAGCCGTCATCCCTTTTATGAGACTCGGCAATTTAACCAGTACCTCGGTTATCCCTACCACGGCAAGCGTTGAGGCATCAACAAGTATTCTAACACCGGCGGCTCTCAGATCCCGCCCGCCGATCCCGCAAAAAAAAAGATCCGGATTATTTTTACGCATGCACCGAACAAGGTTTGCCCCATGAAGGTCACCCGAGGCTTCCCCGGCGATGATCATCACACATTGCTGCCGAATCGACTGCTGCATAAATTTAATTTTCCAGATTCCGTTGGGTAAAACTATCAATCTGCGCCATAATACATAAGGCAATTTTTAATGCATTCCGGCCCATTTTACCGGTAACTTCCGGAAGTTTGCGGCTGCTGACCGCAGTGACAAAAGATCTGATTTCATTTTCAAGGGCATCGCCCTCGATAAAGCAAAGCTGTTTGATCTCCATGCCCGGGATCAAGTCAGAAGGATCCTTTTGGCCTACTTGATTGATTACAGTGATCTCTCGTTTTGAGAAATCAACCGCCAGATAGCCGTCCCTTTGGAATAGCCGTATTTTTCTTTGATTCTTGGTTGAAATCCGACTGGCGGTAATATTGGCCACACAACCGTTTTCGAATTCAAGCCGGGCGTTGGCGATATCCACCTGCTTTGATGTTACCGGGGCCCCGGCGGCCCTGATTTCCTTTATCTCCGATTTAACAAGATTCAATATAATATCAATGTCATGAATCATAAGATCAAGCACTACACTAACATCCGTGCTGCGATCATTATAAATACTGAGACGATGAGATTCTATAAACATCGGCCTTTTTACAAATTCCTTCGCCGCCACAACGGCAGGATTGAACTCTTCAAGATGTCCGACCTGTATAATCAGACCCCTTGATTCAGCCATTTCCAGAAGTTTATCAGCCTCTTCAAGGGAGGTTGTCATCGGTTTTTCAATCAAAATATCAACACTGTTTTCCAGAAAATCTCTGCCCACCGCATAATGGGCAGGCGTAGGCACGGCAATACTGACCGCATCCACCCGCCCCATCAAATCCAGATGAGAAGTATAGGCTCTGGTACCGACCTGCCTGGCTACAGTCTCGGCCCGACTTTTCTCCGTATCGACAACTCCCACAAGGTCGACATTATCCATGCCCGCATATTTCTGAGCATGATACTTGCCCAGATATCCAACACCAATCACACCCGCACGAAGTTTTTTCATCTTCTGCTAAAAAACTCCCATCTTTCAATCAATCCCTTTCCAGGGCGACAATGGAAATACCTGCCTGGTCGGCAAGCCCTATCATTTCCTGACGGTCAAAGACAACGGATCTGCCGGCTTCGACAGCCAAAACCACGGCCTTGGCAGCCTGCATGGTCCGAATAGTCTGAACGCCGATAGCAGGCATATCAAACCGGGTATCCTGCTTTGGCTTGCAAACCTTTATTACGACCGCATTTCCTCGACCGAGGTTTCCTCCTCTGACTATGGTAGCATCGGTCCCGTCAACAGCTTCGACAGCCAGAACCGACCCGCCACCCACAACAACACACTGGCCGATATCAAGCTCCCCGATCTGTTTGGCAATATTCCATCCCACATCAATATCAGCCTTCTCGGAACGGCTCGGCTCCCGTCGGGTCCAGCATCCCTTTTCAGCCAGCAGTTCCGGCAGTAAAAAAGTTGATGCCCTGACCCGGATACCTTCTTTTTCAAGAACACCGGCAAAAGCTCGCAACAGACCGTCATCATGAGTGCTTTTCATACCGGCAATCAGCGTAATAGCCTTGATGTCCGGCCGCACATCCGTAAATATTCTCGTTTTCCGGATACCTCCCACCATAACCGCTTCATGGACTTCGTGCATCCTGAAAAACTTTATCAGACGCCTGATCTGACCAAGATGCATCCACTCGATGGCATCTGTATAATCCACCAGAGCTGCATCCGCCTCATTGATATAAGCCGCCGCATATATGCTAAAACCTTTTGCCCTGGCTTTGCTTGAAAAAATTATGGGAAACTGTCCGTTTCCAGCAATAAGCCCGATCCTCTTTTTTTGCATATGCCTTTCTTTGTTTTACCGGGTAATACCTCGCCTGGACGATTTGATAAAATCGATAAATTGGATGACTTCAGGGATCTGTTCCACTTCAGCAGCAACACGTTCTATCGCCTCATTAAGGGTCAGCCCTATACGAAAAATAATCCGATAGGCCTTTTTTAATGCCAGCCGGGTATCTGGTGAAAATCCATGACGCTTGAGCCCGACACTGTTCAAACCATGGAGTTTGGCCCTGTCACCAGAGACAATCAGATAGGGTGGAATATCTTTGACAACCGCGGATTTTCCGCCGATAAAAGCATAATCGCCGACTCTTACGAATTGATGAATGGCGACCAGCCCCCCTACTGTTGCATTATCCCCTATGGTAATATGCCCAGCCAGTGTGGCATTGTTTGCCATAATAACATTTTTACCTATTATACAGTCATGCGCGATATGAGTATAGGCCATAAGAAAATTGCCTTCTCCAATTTCGGTCATCCCGCCACCGAATTTTGTTCCCCTGTGTATTGTTACAAACTCGCGGATTGTGGTTCCCCGGCCGATTTTGACAAAAGTTTTTTGCCCCTCGAATTTAACAGACTGCGGAACAGCGCCGATGGATGCGTATTGAAATATATGGCATTCAGGTCCGATGGTCACATAAGGGTCAATGGTAACATGCGGCCCGATAACAGTGTCGGTCCCGATAAAGGCATCCGCCCCGACGATTGAATACGGGCCGATCTCGACTCCCGTTTCCAATCGGGCCGTGGGGTCTATTATTGCTGTAGGATGTATCACTTTTTATCTCCAATCATAGCCAGAAATTCGGCTTCTGCTACAATGGCATTATCAACCGTGGCCTTTCCTGCCATTTTAAATACTTTTGAACGCTGTTGTAAAATTTTCACATCAAGCAGCAACTGGTCACCGGGCACAACGGGTTTTCTGAATCGCACCCTGTCCATTCCCAGAAAATACACCGCCATGTCACGCTTATTTTCCTGGATGACCGGATATGCCATAATTCCACCGGCCTGTCCCAAAGCTTCTATAATAAGCACGCCCGGCATGATAGGTTTTCCCGGGAAATGCCCCTGGAAAAAAGGTTCATTGATCGTCACATTTTTTAGGGCCAGAACCTTGGTGCCGGGAACAAATTCAATGACCCGGTCAATCAGTATAAATGGATAACGATGCGGCAGATATTCCATAATCGAAGTGATATCATAATTTTCCTTCATGTTTCACCGCCCCGGCTCATATATTTTTTTTCGATTTCAGCCAGCCGCTTTTCCATTTTTGCACACATTTTCATCAATTCGGGGAGTTTGGGAATGGTCCGCTGCACCCTGAGCCATTGGTGATGAGGCATTTCCGGTGAACCGGATACTACATGCCCGGCATCAATCGATCTGGCGACCCCGGACTGGGGGCCGACGATCGCATTATCACCAATCTCAATATGTCCGGCAATACCCGCCTGCCCAGCCAGGATCACATGTTTTCCAAGCGAAGTACTGCCGGCAATGCCGACCTGAGCAACAATAACTGTATTTTCTCCGACAGTCACATTATGGGCCACATGCACCAGATTATCGGTTTTCACCCCCCGGCAGATTCGTGTCCTGCCAAAGGCAGCCCGATCAATGGTGTTGCCGGCTCCGATTTCAACGTCATCATCAATTTGAACAATTCCAAGTTGGGGAATTTTGTAATATTTTTCCCCATCGGGAGCATACCCGAACCCGTCACTGCCGATCACGGTTCCGGCATCAATCCTGACCCGATTGCCGATGACACATCGTTCAAGAATCGTGACATTAGGGCAAAGCAGGGTATCATCTCCGATCGTCACATCATCACCTAAAACCACATTAGGATAGAGCGACACTCTATTCCCAATAACAACCCGATCGCCGACGACAACACCAGGCGCGACAAAAGCATCACTGCCGCAACTGAAATCAGCGCCGATACAGGCTTTCGTACTTATCCCACCCATCGGCGGCGGGGCAGGATAGAGATGCTCCAGAACCCTGGCAAAGGCAAGTTCAGGATTGTCGATCCGGATAATATTATGGTTAGGATCAATAAAATCAGCAGGAACAATAACGGCTCCCGCCCGGGTTGTGCCCATTTTTTTTAAAAATTTTGCGCTGCCGGCCCAGGTAATCTCATCATTGGTAGCATCATCAAACGGGGCAGCACCGCTGATATGCTTATCAGCATCACCTTCAAAAGTACCGCCCAACATCCGTGCTATCTCGGTTAATAATATTTTCATGGCATCCTGCTTTTGACCTTGCAGTTTAAAAAACAGACAAAATCCTTATTCAATTCGATCTTAAAAAAGTTTTTACTCTGTCGTGTCCGCCTTTTCCGCGGATTTTTTTGCATAATCAGCGTTGTACTGCACAATCAATTTATCCGAAATATCGATTGCGCCCCCTGAATATAGGACACCGGCCTCGTTTTTTTCTAAAATCAGCGTAAAACCCTCTTTCTCGCCAATCTCCTTTGCCAGTTTGAACACATCTACTTTAATCCGCTGGATCATACGATTTTCTATGCCCCGGACATCTTTATTATATTTTTTCTGGAGAGATTTAAAATCATTGACCTTGATCCTGAATTCCCTTTCCTTTTCCGACTGCTGTTCCTTGCTCATCACCAGAATTTCACGCTCAATTCTCTTTTTCATCTCATCGATTTCAGCCTTCTTCTTTTTCAGGTCAGCCTTCATCAACTGGCCCTGTTTATTAATTTCAGCAACAGCCGTCTTGCCTGCACTGGCTTCAGCCAGTATACGCTGAAAATCCAGAATGCCGATCTTTATGTCATTTCCCCCATAAACCACGCCTGAAAAGAAAAAAAGACTCAAAACCGCCACTGCCAATACTGTTTTTGCTGTTCGCATTTTACCTCCTTAAATCTTATCGAATAATTCAATGTGTGCCGGACCTGACATAGTTGATCTACAGTTTAATCCGACATTCTTTATGTTAATATTAAATCGTTAAAACGCCGTGCCCATGGTGAATTCCCACTGGCCGTCAGCCTCATCCTCTTTCGGGTCCAGAATATGTCCGTATTCCAGACGAATCGGGCCCATGGGGGAATACCATCGGATACCATAACCGACGCTCTCCCGCATATTACCCAGATCTATAGCCTCATCATTATTATAGGCATTACCCGTATCAAAAAAAACAACCCCCATCAGACCGGACTCCTTGAGCAGCGGAAACAGGATTTCAGCGTTAAACTGAACAAATTTATCACCGCCGACTCGAACGTCATCACCAAAAATATTTTTTTCGGTCGGGCTGACGTCCCGCCAGTCAAATCCGCGCAGGGAATTCATGCCGCCCAGGTAAAACCGTTCATAATCCGGAAGTCCGTTGTCTGAATTTTCCTTTACAAATCCTGTTTTGCCATGCAGAAAACCGGTAAATTCCCAGACCAGCGGTATATACCATCCGGTTTCGGCCAGATATTTTGTAAAGGCGATATCTCCGCCAAGCCCTGCATATTCAACCGAAAAACTATGATTCTGTCCTCTGGTCGGGCTGAAGACCTGATCCCTGGAATCATATTTTAAGGCGATTGTTATACTGCTGGTGGTGTTTATGCCCTCAAGATCCCAGATTGAATCGGATGCATCCTCACTGATATTTTTGATATCAGCGCGATCATAATTGTAGGACAAATAGACCCGCGTATAGTCAAAAACCGGGTAGCTCAATCTTATACCGCCGCCGATACTGTCCTTGTCATAGGTATCATACTCGATTTTCTGATTATACAAATCAAAACCCGCGGAAAGGGGAATGTCGAAAAGCCACGGTTCGGTAAAACTCAGAGTATAGCGGTTGGAAGTCCCTCCAAGCTGTGCCTTGAGATTCAAAAGCTGCCCCCGCCCGAAAAGATTACGCTGAGAAATGGAAAACACAGCAAAGAGGCTTTCAACGCTGCTGTATCCACCGCCGAAGCTGAACGCCCCTGTTGGTTTTTCGGTCACATCTATTTTCAACACCATCTTGTCGTCTGCGCTTCCCTTTGGCGTATCCACCTTGATATCTTCAAAAAAATCAAGCCGGTGCAGATTACGGATACTTCGTTTCAGTCGCCTGCCGCTGAAGAGCCCTTGCTCATAAACCCGCAGTTCACGGCGAATCACCTTGTCTCGTGTCTTGGTATTGCCGCTGATGACGATTTCCTCGAAACGGGCACGCAGCCCCTTGTCGATCAAATAGGTGATATCCACCTGCAGTTTTTCATCATCTTTTTTGATTCGCGGCGCAACATCGGCATATGCATATCCTGCATCCGAATAAAAATCAGTTAGCGCCAGCACATCATCGCGGATAACGCTTCGGTTATAAAATGTTTCCTTATTAATTTTCAAGGCTTTGAGAAGCTGTTCTTCCGACGCCACCAGATCTCCGTCGATTTTTACCTGACCGACCTTGTACCGGGGCCCCTCCTCAATTTTAATATTAATATAAATCCAGTCCTTCTCAAAGCGCACTTCGGGGTCGCCGACCCTGGCCTTGATATAACCGCTGTTTTGATAAAAAGCAGCGAGCCGGGCCGCATCCTGCGCTACATCCTCATTGTTGAATTCCCCTGATGAGGTGACCCATGAAAAAAATCCTTTTTCCGAGGTCTTCATCATTTTTTTCAACTTTTTATCCGTGTATATGCTGTTGCCTTCAAATCGAATCGACTTGATACGTATCTTTTCACCCTCTTCTATCATAAAATCAATATCCGCCTGATTATTCTCAAGCGGCCTTACCTTGAATTTAACACTGACATTATGATAATTTTTCTCCTTGTATAACTCCTCTATACGTTTGACATTACTGTTGAGCCTGAAAATGTTTAAAATAGCACCGGTCTTTAGGGTCATATTTTCTGTAATCTCTTCATCATCATAGACCCGGTTGCCTTTGATGCGAATAACCCGGATGGTGGGTTTCTCCTTGACCTTAAACAAAATTATCTTACCCCCCGGCCCATCTTCCTCTTCAACCCTTATATCTTCAAAATACCCCATGGCATAGATGGATTTGAGGTCACGGGCCAGGCTCCTTGCCAGATAAACATCGCCGGGCTTTGTCTCGATTTTGGTTCTAATGGCATCGGCTTCGATGCGTTTATTGCCGGAGATAATAACCTTTAAAACTTTTTCACGTTTAAAAATCTTCAGCCCCATATCCCGGGCCATGTTCTTTACGGATGTCGGAAGATTTTCCATTTTATCACCCCGGACAAAAAAAGCATGGGGTGGCTGTTTGTCAAAAGACCGTACCATTTTTGCGTCCAGGCTGAATTGGAGGCCGATACGGGTCAAACTGCCCCAGATAACATAGTCAGCACCATTTTTAATACCTATATTCCGGATGTTTTGCATGTCCCTGGCGGATATCCGGCCTGATGCCATCTCCTCACCGGTCCCGTGCACAATATCAGCGCCCTCTTGCTCAAGAAAAGTCCGGATGACTTTTGGAATTTCATCTGCCAGACTGGAGGATTCATCCTGAGAAAATATTTCAAACGGCAATACGACAATCCTTGGTGTACTATTTTCAGCAACAGCGCTATTTGGTAGGAAACACAGGGCAGCGACTATGACCAGAAAAAATTTTTGCAACATATAATCCTCTGTATTTAGACCAGACGTCCATCTACTATCGTCACCTGCCGTGACATGCAGGCGGCCAGTTTCATATTATGAGTTACAACGACCAGTGTCATTCCAAATTCCCGGTTCAATTCCAGCAGCAATTCGTGAACCTGTTCACTATTGTGCTCGTCGAGGTTACCGGTGGGCTCATCAGCCAGCAGAATGTCAGGCTTGACCACGATGGCCCTGGCCAATGCAACACGCTGCTGCTCACCGCCTGAAAGCTCTCCAACCCTGTGAGACAATCGCTCCTGAAGACCTACCCGCACAAGCATCTCTTCAGCCGCCAGTCTGGCGTTGTCTTTGCTTTGCCTATTGATAAGCGCCGGCATCATGGCATTTTCAAGGGCTGAAAATTCCGCCAGTAAATGATGAAATTGAAAAACAAATCCCACGAATTCGTTTCGAAACTTCGCCAGTTTCGCATCATCTAAAAGAAACACATCCTCGCCTTGAAACAAAAGTGTTCCACTGGTGGGCCGATCAAGTGTTCCAAGTATATTCAGCAGAGTTGATTTGCCGATTCCGGATGCACCTACAATGGACAGAGTTTCTCCGGCCCTCAATTCAAGATCCAGTTTTTTCAGGATATCAATGCGCCTGTCACTGCCGTTGAAGCTTTTGTATATATCAATAGCACTGAGTATTGTATCGGGAGTATAATCACAAGCTTTTTCCCTATTTTTCGAATCAGCATAATCAGCCATAACGAATCGCCTCAACCGGGTTAATCCGGGCTGCCTGCCGGGCCGGATACAATGTTGCCGCAAAACAGATCATAAGGGCGCTGGCTGCGATAAAAAAAACATCCATGGTTTCAAGCATTACCGGCAAACTATTTATGTAATATACATCCCGGGGCAGTTTAATAAACTGGTAGCGTTTAAGCAGGAAACAGAGCAAAAGCCCCAGAGAGGTGCCCAGAACCGTTCCCGTCGATCCTATGACCATGCCCTTGAAAACAAAAATCCTTTGAATACTCCTGTTCGAAGCTCCCATGGCTTTTAAAATGGCAATATCTCTTTTTTTCTGCATCACGGTCATAATCAGCGTGCTTGCAATATTAAAAGCCGCCACCAGAACTATCAGCGTCAAAATAATAAACATCATGACCTTTTCCAGTTTCAGGGCGGAAAACAGATTCCGGTTCATCTGCATCCAGTTTCTTGCCCGGCAGGGAGTATCAAGCCGCTTTATTATTTTTTCCGCTATCTGACCGGCCTTGAAAATATCTTTTGTCCAGACTTCAATCCCGGTTACAAAACCGGGCATGCGCAAAATTTTCTGAGCATTTTTTAATGATATATAGGCCAGTGATGCGTCATATTCATACATTCCGAATTCGAACAGACCTGCCACCTGGAATCGCTGCATGGATGGAATATGCCCCACCGGAGAAACGATCCCCCTGGGAGATATCAGGTAAACAGTGTCTCCCTCCACCAGTCCCAGATTTCCGGCAAGCTCCCGACCCAGAACAATACCAGGAGCCGAAATTTTGGAGCCGGCTATTCGACTATCTGTTTCAGACCATTTTTGCAACGACAGTGCTGCCGATTTGATCGGCTCTTCGGCGGTCATACCGGGATCGATTCCTTTGAGTGCGGCCCCGGCCACCCCGGTTTCCGACCGCAGCATGACTTGAGAAGAGATAAAAGAAGCCGCCGATTCGACACCCTGAATATTTTCCACGGCCTCAAGTATTTGACGGTAATCGCTAAAAAAGCCAGCCTCGGGTTTTAAAACCACATGGGATTCAACACCAAGGATGCGGGATTTAAGGTCTGATTCAAACCCGGCCATGACGGCAATGACCACGATCAGGGCCATGACGCCTACAGTAACTCCCGCAATGGAAAGAAGAGTAATCAGGGATAAAAAACCCTGTTTTTTTCCGGCCCTGAGATATCTTTTTCCTATGAAAAATTCAAATCCCATATAAAAAACGCAGTAATATGTAATTTAGACTGTTACCGGTTATTTCCTTCCGGACGGCTTCATGTGGGGAAAAAGGATAACTTCCCGAATCGATGCCGAATTTGTAAACAGCATAACCAGACGATCAATTCCGATACCTTCGCCTGCCGTGGGGGGCATGCCGTATTCCAGTGCATTGATATAGTCTTCATCCATCTGATGGGCTTCCGAATCACCGGACAGTCTGTCTTCAACCTGCTGCGAAAAACGCTCGTACTGATCCTGTGGGTCATTTAATTCGGAAAATCCGTTGGCAATCTCACGGCCGGCAATAAAAAGTTCGAATCTGTCGGTGAGATCGGGATTTTTTTCGTTTTTTCTTGAAAGGGGTGAAACTTCAACGGGATACCCGGTAATAAATGTCGGCTGTATGAGCTTGGGTTCCACCAGCAGATCAAACAGTTTCGTTATGACTTTGCCCAATCGTTTACTTTTTGAAATCCTGATATCTTTTGATGCCGCGAACTCAAGCAATTTCTCCTTGCTGTTCAAAAGGTCAGGATCAACGCCGCCTATCTTTTCCAGGGCATCAGCCATGCTTATCCGCCGCCACTTTGAGCCCAGATCGATTTCGTGTTCCTGATACTTCATTTCAGTGGAGCCTGTGAGTTCCAGGGAGATATTACGAAACATCGCTTCAGTGAGATCCATCAAATCCCTGTAATCGGCATATGCCTGATAGAATTCAAGCATTGTAAATTCAGGATTATGGCGGGTTGAAACGCCTTCATTTCTAAAATTGCGGTTGATTTCAAAAACCCTTTCAAGCCCGCCGACAACAAGCCGTTTCAGATAAAGCTCGGGAGCAATCCGTAAAAACAGGTCGATCCCCAGAGCATTGTGAAAGGTTTTAAACGGCTCTGCTTCCGCGCCTCCGGGGATTGGCTGCATCATGGGTGTTTCCACTTCCAGAAATTCCCTATCCAGCAAAAAATTACGTATGGATTGAATGATTCGGCTGCGATTTATAAAAATCGATTTCACATCAGGATTCATTATAAGATCAATATATCGCTGCCGATAACGTTTTTCAGGATCCTTTAAACCATGAAATTTTTCAGGCAGCGGCCGGATCGATTTGCAAACCAGCCTGAATTCATTGGCCAGCAGGGTCCATTCGCCGGTCCTGGTTTTAAACATTGTCCCTTTCAAGCCGACGAAATCTCCGATATCCAGTTGCTTAAACAGAGAATAAGAATCTTCGCCCACTTGATCCATCCGAATATACGCCTGCATCTGGCCGGTCCGGTCCCTGAAGCGTACAAAAGCGGACTTCCCGAATTTGTTGATTGCCATCATCCTCCCGGCAACCTTAAACACAAAACTATCCTCGGTTAGATTCTCGGCAAATTGATCTACCTTTTCCACTATCTCTTTAACAGTATGCAACACCTCGATATCATTGGGATACAGATTGTGGCCGCTATTTGTTAGATTCAATATTTTTTGTTTTCTATCGGCTACTTCGCTTGATTTATCCATATATTTAACTACCTGCTTTTTAAAATCATATCATTTAATAAAGCCAATTTTACAAAAAATTAGCTGTTTACCGCGAGTGACCCAGATTCTACAACCAAAAAAATGGGTTAAACAAAATTTGCTATCTTATTTGCGAGGATGTGTCAAGATTAAGTTGGAGAGTCAA
>NBLJ01000135.1 GCA_002084545.1 Desulfobacteraceae bacterium 4572_123
ACCGCTATGGATATTATAAAGGACAAAGTTGTAAATCCCATTAAGGCAAGCGGAACCTTATCTAATCTTTACAGCTTAAGGTTAGGCGGCACTGCCGATGACTTAACAAAAACAAAACAGGCCCTTATGTGGAATTTTATACTGGCCATTGTTATCAGTTATCTTCTCATGTCAGCCCTTTTTGAAAATTTTTTCTACCCTTTTATCATTATGTTCAGTGTACCCCTCGCTGCTGCAGGTGGATTTATAGGCCTTTTTCTGGTAAATTCTTTTATTACTTATCAGCCCCTTGATATAATAACCATGCTGGGATTTATAATTCTTGTCGGTATTGTGGTGAATAACGCCATACTTATCGTTTATCAAACCTTAAATAATATTCGTGAAGGGAACATGAACCCGCGTGATGCAATCGTTGAATCAGTGCGCACCCGGATCAGACCGATATACATGAGCAGCATTACAACAATATGTGCAATGCTTCCTCTGGTTCTGTCACCTGGCGCAGGTTCTGAGTTTTACAGGGGGCTTGGCAGTGTAGTGCTGGGAGGCCTTTTAGTTTCAACGGTTTTTACGATATTTTTAATTCCTGCTTTACTTAGTCTTGCTTTTGATACAGCAAAAGTTATCAGGAGATATTTTGCATTTACCAGGTAATAATAGGCCCCAACCCCCTGAAATCCTGGCGCCTGCAGGAAACAAAGCATCTTTTCTTGCAGCCCTGGCATCAGGTGCTGATGCTGTTTATTGCGGAATGAAGCGGTTTTCAGCCCGCATGGAGGCTAAAAATTTCAGCCTTGAAGAACTTGACTGTCTAACAAAACTTGCACATGGCATGGGAGTTAAGGTTTATGTTGCTTTCAACTCTCTCTTAAAGACTGTTGATTTAAACAGGGCTGCGAATTTTTTGAATGCTCTCAGCCGGTGGATTAAACCTGACGGTCTTATTATTCAGGACCTATCACTTATTTCCCTTGCAAGGCAGACCGGTTTTGCCGGTGAGATTCACCTGTCAACACTTGCCAATGTGAGCTTTCCGGCTGCCTTAAATCTTGTCCGGGAACAATACGGGATCGACAGGGTGGTCGTCCCCAGAGAACTTAATATTGATGAGATTAAAGCTCTTGCCAAGGCTTGCCCGGATGGTCTTGGACTTGAGGTATTTGTTCACGGAGCCCTTTGTTACGGAGTTTCAGGAAGATGCTACTGGAGCAGCTTTTTTGGAGGGAAGAGCGGCCTCAGGGGTCGATGTGTCCAGCCCTGCAGAAGGCTCTATACCCAGAGGGGTCAAAAACAAAGATTTTTTTCCTGTCAGGATCTTTCCCTTGATGTTCTATCCAAGGTTCTTTTATCAATTCCCAAAGTGCGGGCGTGGAAAATTGAAGGCCGGAAAAAGGGCCCCCACTATGTTTACCACACGGTTAAAGCATACAAAATAATGAGAGATTTCGGCAGTGATCCTGAAAAAAAGAAATTTGCCTTAAGTCTTCTTGAGATTTCCCTGGGAAGAACAGGAACCCATTATAATTTTTTACCTCAAAGACCCCAGAATCCTGTTAATGTTAAGGGCCAGACTGGATCAGGGCTTCTTGTGGGCAAACTGCAGGGGACAGGTAAGAAACCTTACCTTATTCCAAAAGTTGAACTTTTCCCTGGGGATACACTGCGTTTAGGTTATGAGGATGAGCCCTGGCATGCAACGCAGACTGTAAGTAAATACATACCCAAGAGGGGACGGCTTTATCTGAAACTTGCTATAAAAAGAAGGCCTGCGAAAGCTGCTCCGGTTTTTCTTACAGATAGAAAAGAAAGTCACAAAAGGCTTTGGTCCGAACTTGAAAAGAAACTCGCTAATATACCGGCATCTAAAGTAAATCTTCAAGAAATAAAAGCCAGACTCCCTCGCAAATCGTTTAAAAAAGGGCCCTCGTTTGAAATAAATATATACAGGATCCCAAAAAATGTTAAAATCAAAGGCCAGGAGACAGGTTGCTGGTTGTCTGCTCAGTCTCATAAGGGAATGCCGGGCCGTCTTTATACAAAAACCTGGTGGTTCCTTCCGCCGGCAGTCTGGCCGGATGGAGAAAATGATTTAAAATCGCTGGTTACACTTGCTCTAAAAAAGGGAGGACGGAACTTTATTCTAAACGCCCCCTGGCAGAGGGCCTTTTTCACAGACATGACTGAAAATAGAAAATCAGGCAGAAGACTTAACTTATGGGCAGGCCCATTTTGTAACCTGACAAATCCCCTGTCCATAGATGCTCTGATATCTCTCGGTTTTTCAGGAGCCATTGTCAGTCCTGAGCTGAGCAGTAAAGATTATTTAGTGCTGCCAAAACAAAGCCCTCTTCCTTTAGGTATCGTTTTATCAGGCAACTGGCCCCTTTGTGTTTCAAGGATAATCTCAAAAAATATAAGAGAAAAGGAGCTTTTTATCAGCCCCAGGGGAGAACAGGCCTGGGGCAGAAGCTATGGCTCTGATTTCTGGGTTTATCCCAACTGGAAGCTCGATATCAAAAAGAAAAAGGATGAGCTTATACGGGCAGGTTATCGTCTTTTTGTACACCTTGCCGAGCCTTTACCTAAAGGGGTGAAACTTAAAGACAGACCTGGGATGTGGAATTGGGATTTGGAACTTCGGTAAATCCAAAAAAAGGCAGAAGGCCCTTCTGCCTTTGTGCCTTCTGCCTTTTCCCTTTATCGTTTTTGCCTCAACCGCTCCATAGCAAGGCGCAGACTGGTTTGCATCAGCTTGATTGCCTGTGCCAGCAGGCCGATTTCATCCCTGGACGAAATATTGATCTTCATGTTGAGATCTCCGAGGCTCATGCGCTCAGCTACCTCGGTTAATTTCTTGATGGGTGTAGCAACAGCTCTCGCGGAGATCCATGCAATTAACAAAACCATCACAACAGTAACTATCAATAAAATGATGACAAACTTCTGCATCCGTTTTAAATCGGCAAAAACTTCCTGTTCCTCCTGCTGGATTGCAATTGCCCAGCCATAATTAATTCCTCTTATATGCCCAATATACTTCTTTTTATTTTCATCTTTAAAGCCGAATGTTTTTGTTGTCCAACCTTCTTCTCTGAAGGATTTAACCAGCGGATGGGAGCTCATGTTTCTTAGTTTTAATGCATATTGCTTATTCTGGTGAGCAACAACTTTGTCCTTATCATCCACTAAAAAAGCAAAACCTGTCTTTCCCTTTTTCCACCTTGCGATATACTTCGATATTTCGTCAATGGTCATTGCGGCAGCCATTACACCGACAAGTTTATCTTCGGACATAATGGGAACTGCCAGGACAAGAGCCGGCTTTTTGGATGTTTTGCCTATTAAGGTCTGCCAGCTAAGTTTTTTCCCATCAATGATGTCTTTGTAATATTGCCTGTCACCATAATACTTCGGTGTTGCATCATCACTTCTGGCCACATTGCTTCCATCCGATCCTACAGTGAAGGCCAGGTATATGTAAGGATATTTTTTGTGTATTTGTTGTAAAACAGGTTCCTGTTTTTGACGATCCATGGAAATAACAGATGGGAGCTTTGCCGCAGATTTTAGCACCCATATATTATTATCGATCCAGCTGTTTACCTCGTTTTCCAGAACCTGTGTAGTCAGGGACATGATAAGCTGTGTGTCATTTTTAATTCTTACGCTGGTTTCTTTAAACGTGACTCCCCAGAAAATTGCCATGGGAATCAGGCTGACAAGCAGCATTACAATAATGATTTTTGCAAAAAAGCTAAAATGAGCCTTTTTCTTAACAAAATTCGGGGAAATTTCTTTTTCCAGGGGTGTATCCTCAACACTTCTGTACGACTCCACGTATTCTGCAGGCTTTTGTTTGGATACCGTTATTATATTTGCACATAAGTTACACTTCAATCGGACCGTCTCTTCTTTAATCTTGTTTTCATCTATTCTATATGTTTTTCCGCACTTATCACAGGTGACTTCTATCATAATCCGATCCCTCTGAGCTACAACCGATTTTTTTTCATTATCTCGATCATGGTTTTTTTAAACTCGATTTGATTATTTTCTTCCGGAACTTCCCGCGCTATATTACTAATCAGCTCAGCAGCCTGGCGCCCCGGTATTTCGGACATTTTCAGTTCCATTTCAGCTACTGTATCTTCAATTACAATCTGGGCCATAGGCCCAATTGCCTGTGACAGATTTAATCTTAAATCCTCAAGAAATTTTTTGCTGAGAAACCGATTCTTTTTTTTAACAGGCTCAATGAGCTTGAGCTCAAGAAGTTTGGGCAGTATCTGGTTCAACATGGAGGTATCCATGCCAACCTCATTGGATATTTGAAGGAGGTCTTTATTTTCATCAATTACCATAAGCAGACGAATCATATCAGCATTAAGTCGAATTTCACTGCTGTCTGCCGGAGTAACTTTTCTAAAAAACATTTTTGGCCGGTCAGTGGAAACGATATCCATTGAATACCTGTATGGTTGAAAATACTTAAAATTATTGCTAAATAGTGTCTTCTATATTAACGGAAAAAGCGCTTCTATGTCAAGGGAAAATTAATTAGGCGCTTAACGACATAATATAGACAGTTTGTAATAGATCTCATCCAGCAGGTTGTTTTTCCGTTGAAAGATAAAGTTGCGAGGTACGTGTTACGAGTTGAGTGTTGCAAGAATCGGGAATAATCCTTCTTTATAACCCGTACCCCGTAACCCACAAAGCCCGTTGGAGCAAAACGGAAATTCCGCTGAAAGCGGAGCAACACAAAACATTGTCCCAGCAATTCTCGTCATTCGCTGTACTGAAAAGTACCATTTTTAGGGCTTTGCTTTGAAAAATCCTTAGTTGCGTAATACGTTTTCTACTTTTTTCTCGAGTTCTTCCTTATCTATTGGCTTAACACAGTATTCACCTGCTCCCAATTTTAAAGACTCCAGCGCTGTTTCAACCGTAGGATAGCCGGTTAGTATAATGGCCTTTATTGAAGGTGAAATGCTTTTTAGTTTTTCCAGTACATCTATACCGCTCATTTTTTTTAGCTTTAAATCAAGGATCGCCAGATCTGTTTTACTACACTTAACATGATTTAAAGCATCTTCTTCTTCTGTAAAAACAAAGACGTCATGTCCTTTTTTTTCCAGAATCCGTTTGATAAGGTTTCCTGCGTCTTCAACATCATCTAATACCAATATGCTTGACATCTTCTGTCTCCATTTGATCTTTTTTGCCCGTTACGGGCAAGTGTATGGCAAAAAGTGTGCCCTGGGAGTTCTCTGTCTTTTCATTTAGTGCAAGTAAAGGAGGGCTTTCAACTTCTATCTTTCCGATATGCTCTTCAATTATACCGAAAGTAACAGCCAACCCAAGGCCGGTTCCTTTCCCTGCCGGTTTGGTGGTAAAAAACGGATCAAAGATCCTGTCAATTATACCGGGTGGAATTCCGTGCCCTCTGTCGAGAACGTTTATAATCACCTCATCAAGTTGCACATTATAGTGCGTTGAGATGGTGATCTTCCCTTCTCCGCTAATGGCATCAAAAGCGTTGTTGACCAGGTTGATAAGAGCCTGCTTAATCTTTTCCTTATCCCCCACAATAGCAGGCAAATCAGAATCCATCCGGCGGTCAATGGAAACCCGGTCAAGCATGAAGGTGTGCTCTACAACTGATAGCACCTCTTCTATGGTCTCGTTGATATTCAGCGGTTTCATGGTGCTTTCGGTGCGACGGGAAAATCTGAGCAGGTCTGCGACAATCTTTTTACAAATCCTGGTTTGTTTTTCTATTATCTTTAAATCATTATAAGCTTGGCTCTCCGGTTTTTCTTCCTCGAGCAGTAACTGGGCATATCCTAAAACAATACCCATGGGGGTGTTGATTTCATGTGCAATACCAGCGACAAGCTGACCGATGGATTCCATCTTTTGCGCCTGTGCAAGCTGTTCCTGAACCCGTTTGAGCTCAGTAATATCCCGGCCGCTGCATAATAGTCCTCTAATCTTACCCTCATCTTCATAAACCGGAATTTTAACAATATGAAGCCATTTAGTTCCTTCACGGCCGGAAATCTTACTCTCCTTAAACAGAGGCTTGCCGGATTCCAGTATATCTTTGTCTTCCCTGAAATATCGTTCAGCTCTGCTTTTAGGAAAGAGATCAAAATCGGTTTTACCGATAATTTCTTCTTCCTGGCTGGAAACAAGATCGCAAAATGACTTGTTTGCGCTTTGATATACCGAATCAGTGTCCTGCAAAAAGACAAAATCGGGTGTGGCATCCAGTACGGTCTTTAAGAGCTGTTGTTGTTGTTTTAATGTTTTTTCAGCACTTTGAAGTTCGGAAAGGTGGGTCTTTAAAGACAGGGCCATGGAGTTAAAACTTTCTGAAAGGCTCTGGATTTCATCACCTGAACACCTGTAAAAAACCTGACAGTTTTTACAGCTTGAAATTTTTTGTGCATATTCGCCTTCGATACAGTCAGGGCATAGAGTTCCTGCCAGATACCAGCAGCGCTGATGAATTTTCCCGTATGCCGGGCATTCTTTTTTGCTACAGTTCATTATTTCCCAGCAGTTTTTTTTGAGCAAAGGTGCTGCCTGAATATCCAGATTGCCCATAAGGGCCTGTTCCGAAGATTTATGAAGAATTTTGACGCGGCGGGTTACAGGTACCGCTACAGCTGTGCCTACGAATATAGCAATAATAATGACGATTCCTGTTGACAGGAATGTACTCCACCAAAGACGGTTAATCGCCTCCTGAACTTTAGTCCTTAACAAGCCCAGGCGAATAGTTCCAAAACGATGCTTGTCAATTATGATGGGGAATGCATAATCGTAAATAAGCTGTTTGCCTGTATCAAGCAGGCGTATGCTGTATTTATAAATGTCTGAAACGGAATTTGCCCCTTTTAATTCTACAGGGAAACCGCCCTTAAAAGTATGGACAAGGGGTTTATCCCTGTCATCTAAGACAAAGGCATAGAAGATGTCATCACTTAACTGGACTGTCTCATCCACTAGCGTCTTCATCCGCAAAAAATCCACAGCCAGAACAGGTTCTGCCATACGAGCTGCAAGAGTACTTCCGATAGAAATTCCACGATTTCGATTTTCCTCCAGCAGTGCTTCTTTCATAATCATGCTAACAACAAAAAAGATAACTATCCCAAGAAGCAAGAGCAAAGAAAAGAGACCTAAATAAATTTTGCTGCGAAAACCAAGTTTCATTTCAAAATCCGATAACCAACTTGGTCAAGCCAGTTGGAATGAAGTGTAAATCCCAATTTATCTGGGAACCAGATATGGGTTGACGATTGTCGATTGATAATTGATTATTCTTATAATTGAGTTTTAAAAGAGCCTTTTTAATTTTTTCCACAATTTCAAGCGCCAGATCTTTTCTTGCGGAATAGACCCATCCTGGGTACCATCTGGAATTGGCAACAACTCTTATTTCGTTGATGTCAATTTTGTCCGAAACAACGTTTAAAGTTCCTTCCCGTATTGTACCGATATCGTATTTCCCTGCATAAACGGCCAGAACCACCTTTTCCTGTTTGCCGCCTGGCCCTGGAGAAAAGGCAATTTCGCTGAAATCCGACTTTGTGAGACCATGGTTATAAAAATGTCCCAGGGGGTAGAGGTATCCGCCTGCGGAAGTCGCATCAACGGCGATTAGCCGTTTACCCCGACAATCGGCAATGTTTTTAATGCTCCTGTTGTCAGAACGACAAATAATCTGACCACGAAAATTTTTCCTGTTACCCACTTCAACAACACGGGAAAATGCACGAGCTCCGTATTGGTTAGCTATTTTGACATAGACGAACGGGTTTGAATAGGAAATATCAATTCTCCCCTGCCCTACCATTTTTATATGTTTGTTAAATGTGTCGGGAAATATCTGCTTTATGTTCAGTCCCGTTTCTTTTCGCAGGTATTCCACCAGCAAATGGTGCCGGTGATAAGATACCGTATGGGAGTATTGAGGTAGATAAGCATAGGTGATTATATTTTCATCTTCTCTTAAAATGACCTTCTCTCTTTTGCTCAGGTCTATCTTTTGAGCAGGTTGCTCCTGGCTGCAACCGACAGAAAGAAAAAGAAAGATTAATATTGCGTTTAACAATCTTTTTTTCATTAATTAAATATCCTCAAATCTGCTTTGATTTCTAATTAAGAATAAAAATTATTGCACTACTGGATAGATTTGGCAAGGTTCTTTTCCCTAACATTATTTTAAAAATATAGATATTCAGATTATCAAAAAAAAAACGGCCGGATCAAATGTTATCCGGCCGTTTGAAATAAACTGAATCTTATAAGTTATATCTTTTCTACGCTTGTTTTTATATACTTAAGCAGTGGTGTTCCGCCTACGTTCTCAGTGCAATTGGGTTTCATGATCCCGGGCGTATTCACTCCGCCGAACTGTGGAAATTTGGGATCACCTTCCAGACCGCGAATGTGTCCAAAACCGCCGTGCGAGGCAACGGTTCCCTGCATGATGCCCCAGGTGGGTTTGGCTTTTATCTCCACCTCTCCCCAGGGAGACTTGATCCGCACCTTATCACCCTCTTCTATTCCAAGTTTCTGGGCATCCAGCATATTGATCAACAATAGATTGGTGCCGAGCAGCTTCATGAGCTGGATATTGTTGAATGTGGAGGAATGCTCATGTTCAAGAATTCGAAAATTTCCGAAAATAAAAGGATACTCATCATCCGGTGCCAGCTCAGGATCAGGCTCCTTATAGTCTGGAAGCGGGTCTATGCCTTTTTCCTCAGCTACGGTATTTAAAAAATTGTACTTCCCGGTAGAAGTCTTACCTGAAGACCCATAGCCATCCGGCGTATTAAAAGAGCCCCATTTCTTATACTTGTAGTACTCAGATTCGTCGGTGATAATGAACCCTTTCTCCTTGAGCTCGTCGTAAGACCAGGGAGTGCCGGCCAGTTGATTACGTTCTGCTTCTTCAATGTCATCCCAGGGGAAGTGCTTGCCAAGCCCTAACCTGTTGGCCAGTTCTTTTGTTATCAACCACATGGGCTTTGAATCATACATGGGCTTTACTACCTCAGCATAATAGGCAATGAAGGCCTCGTAGAGCCAGTCAGCCTTTACCTGGCTCTGCTCCAACCAGGATGTATCGGGTAATATCACATCGCAAAGCAGCGCTGTGTTGGACATAAATGCCTCAATAGAAGCCTTGAAGTCCATCATTTCAATGGCCTTGGTTATGGCCTCCTCGTTTCCCCAGGAAAGCACCGGGTCGCCATAATAATTTATCAACCCTTTAAGCTTTCCGGCCTCAACATCTTCCAGGAGATATGCCGGTGCCCAGCCGGCCCAGATACCGAATTTATTCAGTTTGGGAGCATCAGTGGCCGCAGGCTTCTCCTGCCCTTCACCCCAGACCGATTTCAGTTTACGCTTAAAAGGCAGGGCCGGCCCACCTGGAGCGTCAAATGTGCCACAAAGGCCGTTAAGTGCCTGGATAGCCGCAGTACCATACATACCGTTCGGGACCTGTGCCAGACCGGTCCATGAAATACAACCCTTATTCCTGGCCATAGCGAATTCCATAGCTATACGCTCGATGGTTTCGGGTGGTACCCCGCTTATCTTGCCTGCCCACTCCGGAGTACGAGCAACACCATCCTCGTCACCCATTACCCTTTTCCTAAATTCCTCAAACCCGTGGGTCCAGTTTTCAACGAATTCCTTGTCATAAAGCTTTTCTTTAATGATCACATAGGCCATACCCATAGCAACGGCGGCATCTGTGGCAGGTTTGATCGGAATCCATTCGGTGCCTGCCTTTGCGGTATCCGAGAGGCGTGGGTCAAAGACCACTAATTTGGCACCACGTTTTAAGGCTGCACGAAGTTGGGCTGTCTTACGCTGGCTATAGGAACTGGCCAGTTCATTCATCCCGAAATGAAGAATATAATCAGACTCCTGGTAGTTAATCCAGGGTCTCTTGTCATTCAGGTTTTTCTCATTGGCCATGCGGTTTGCATTGTCGCACATGGGCCGGTGGGTGGTCTTGGGACAGCCTAAGTGATCAAACAGTGCCTCATGAATAGAGTTGGCAAAATCATTACCTCTCATATAACCAAGCTTTCCCTGCTCAATACTCTTTATTCCCTCAACAACCCGGTCTAAGGCCTCATCCCATGAGGCTTTACGGAAACGGCCATTTTCCTTAATAAGAGGCGTTTTCAGCCTGTATGCAGAATAGACATGTTTGGCTGCTGCTGCACCTTTTGGACAAAGCCTGCCGCCGCCCTTGGGATCTCCCTGCAAACCGCTGGTACCCATAAGTACACCGTCCTTGACCTTGGCCATTGTACCGCAAAGAGCGCCACAGGTGTAGCAGTGGCTGGGTATCTTCTTCTCCGGCTCCGGATCCACCGCACCTTCGGTCAGTGTAAAATAAGCAGGATCAAGGTTAAGCGCTTCACAGGCCGGAACCATCTTTCTTGTGACCTCTTCACCCCTTGTAAAACCCTCAAGCCTCATGTTCTCACACATCATAGCTCCCCGGGTAAAATGGGCAAGGCCCTGATAAAAATCGGTCTTTGTGGAGCCTGCCAACTGATCGCAAAATGAAGACACCCACTTCGTATACTTGTTTTTGAAAAAATCTCTGTATAGGTCTTCATTACCATTTTCAAGGAGGTAACGCAGGAACTCCATCTGTGATGCAACATGCTCCTCCAGATCTTTGTACTCGGGATTCTTGTGAACACCTGCCTTACTGAAATACTCTCTAAGCTCAAAAACCGGTTTCTGCATCACCACCGGGTCTCCGGTCACATGGCAGGACTCATAAGGGAATACAGGATTGGCACCGGCATTCAGAAAGATATCAGCGTAATCATAGCTGAGTTCTTTCTGAAGCTTTTCGGCATCATTGCTCTTTAAACATTTAGTCATTACCTCTGCACCATTTATCAAATCAATAAACCCGCAACCTGTTACGGATTCGTTGAACCCATCTAAAAACTCATCCTTTTGCATAGCTTTAATGAGCTCTAAAGATATCTCGTCACGAAAAAGGGTGGAAAGAAACTGGTATCTTTTTGCCCGTGAATTCATATACTCTACATCCATAAAATTTCCTCCTTAATATTATTTTCAAATAGACTACGCAGTGAAAAGCAGCTAAGTATTAAAGATGAAATCGTAATAATTTATGCTGCAACCGGTATCCTATGAGGGTAAAGACAAAACTAATAATGCTTATAAAAAAGGAAACAATTCTTAATCCATGTATTATAAGCAATATTCATACCAGCAGAAAGGATAAATTTAAATCATGATAGTTAATGATAGTAGCAATTAATGTTTTATGTTTTCAAGATGATAAGGCTATTTAGCTTAATTAGTCAACCCCAAAAGCCTTTTAGGGAATTAACACTTACCGCACATTATGATATATTTTTTTTGCAGCGCAAAATAATACTTGCACCAACATATCATGTTTGATTTAAAACTAATTTTCAATATTTTGGATAGGTGCAAAATTATTTATGCGTATTTAAATT
Source organism: Desulfobacteraceae bacterium 4572_123 (assembly GCA_002084545.1). Taxonomy (GTDB): domain Bacteria; phylum Desulfobacterota; class Desulfobacteria; order Desulfobacterales; family 4572-123; genus 4572-123. Next base: position 11,553 of record NBLJ01000135.1, read on the forward strand.
TGCTCCGCCCCGCTGAATAAATCTTTTTGCTTTAATTTTATCAATATCAATAGTGCTGTATCACATTGTTTTAAAAACATTAATTGACTTCTTGTATAAGTAAATTCGATCTATTGATTGTTTTTCAGTATTAATGGCATATAGCTTGCTTTCGTTTCTATAGTTTGAGGTTATACTTGGAGCATAATGATTGATCTAAAGGAAAATGTCCCATTGCTGGGCAAGTTTGCCTATTCTATTCTTACAGGTGTGTTCGGTGTAGCCATTATTGCAATTTTTCTTGCTGTTTTCATAGAGTTATACCGTATTGTGTCGTTTATACCCTGGATAATTGCATTTAATACGGCAATGACTGGATATTCTCTGATAGACAAAACAAGGGATATTTTAGAATACAAACATTTATCTTCTATCAGCGCAGGTATTTTAAACGTTATAATCACTTACTTTCTATTGAGTTTATTATCTTTTTATTTATTTAGTGAAAACCTTTTTTCCATAAGGGATTTTGCGCTTTTTCTGGTAATAGGCATCGTTTGCAGTGAACTTGGCGCACTTTTGGCAATTAAATATTTTAAATTAAAAACATAATCTGGAAAAACTGACCGCTTCGCTCTGCGATGCTAATGTTTATAAAAGTTTTCATCATAAAATACACAATTTGTCTGTTATAAAAAAATCTAAAGAAGGGGGAGGTTGTTCTTTATAAATTTGGAAATGATTTTATTAACCTTAAAAGGAGGAACAAATGAAAAAATTTTTACCGTTGTTTAGTGTGTTACTTTTAGCCGCTGCCATTGTCATGGCAGTTCCAGGTAGTTCTACTGCCGGAACTACAATATCTGCAGCCGAATACAAAGCCGGCGATAAGGTTACCATAGAGGGAGCCATCGAACCGGGCAAGGATCTGTATATCGCAGTTGCGCAATCAAAAATGTTTTCGCCGGCGGATACGAGCGGTACTTTTGAAGTCAAAAGACTTAAAAAAGATGGGAAGAAAAAAAAGTTTAACAATGATACAAAGATCCCACCGCTTTATTATATGCTGACAACCAATCCTGAAGCCTTCGGTAAAGAAGGCAAGAAGAGATTCGGTGGTCCATCGGTTATTCTCGGTAAGGGCAGAGGGATTTACTCCACCACCATGTTCTATCTGAAAAAGAAGTTTGACGATTTGGATGCAGAAGCCAAATCCATGTTAGGCCCCATCAAATCCGAGGATCAGTGGAATTTTCTCAAATACGCCAACGAATCCGGATACGGGATCAACACCATCGTAAAAGAAAGCAATAGGGTAGGCAAGGTGACGATTTTTTCCCGTACCGTCATCACTGACGAAGGGAGCGGCAAATACTGGGATAAAAACACGTCAATCAAATTGGATAAAGCCACGGGTAAATTTACCGCTTCATTTAAATCTTTTCGCCATACACCACCGGATACCGATTTTGACGTCTATGTCAACGGCGAAAAGAGTGGCTCGTATAAGGTAACAAAAAACGGCTTCTGGCTGTCCAAAGGCTTTCGCTATATGAACCCCCTCTGGATCGTTATAGGAGCTATTCTGGTAGGAACATACTTTTCCATGATCGGGGCTGCCGGCGGCATGCTCATGGCGGCATTCCAGATACTGATTGTCCATACCGCAGGGCCGATAGGAATTAATGCTGCCAACGTATTAAAGCCCTCCAACATGGCTCTCACCCTGTTTTCACCTCTGGGTTCTTTTTATCGGTTTGCTGTAAAGGAAAAGCGAGTGGCCTGGCCGGTGGGTATCTCCTTTGGAGTCGGTATTTTCATAGGATCCATCTGGCTGGGGAAATATGTCTCGGCCTACCTTCCCATGAAAGCTTATAAGGAATGGCTGGCCATCCTGGTGGTACTTATGGGTATTCAAACCCTAAGAGAGATGATGCCCAAGGCCATGGAAAAACGGAAAAACATTAAAGCCATGGTAAAAAAGTTCAACGAGGCAGTAGCCAAAGCCAAGGCTGAAGGAAGTTCCGTTGAAATGGGTAAGATTGAACCTGTAAAAACCGGCATTATGGATTACCGGTTTAAGTTCTGGGGCGAAGAGTTCACGATCAATCCTTTGCTTTTTGCCATTTTGGGTCTTGCCATCGGTGTGGTTTCAAGATCTTTCGGTATCGGCGGCGGGTTCCTCCTGGTCCCGGCTATGACTACACTGGGCGCGCTTCCCATGTATGTGGCGGTTCCGATTTCTCTCATCGGCACCAGTTTTTCCAGTATCGGCTCTTTTATTGGGTACCTGATAAACGGTTACCTTCCTGATATGGTTCTAATGCTCTGTATTATCATCGGCGGGTTTGCCGGCGGTATGCTGGGCAGCCGTGCTCAGAAGATGTTCAGTGAGAAAACCCTGAAGATCGTTCTGGCCGTTACCCTGTTCTTCCTGTTCTTCAGGTTCTTTAAAATTGAAATCTGGATATAGGGAATAAACAGGAGATAAAAATAGCGGGGAGGGAAGAGAAAACTTCCCTCCCTTTTTTTATTTCATTAGACGTTAAAACCTGATGAATACGTAAAAAGTCGAATTCATCAAGTTTTAGGTGTTAAGTTTTATGTTTTATGTTAATGAGATAATCTGTTTTAAAAGAAACTTAAAACTTAAATTCTAAAACTTAAAACGTTTCGTAAAAAGTTTTTTTTGACTTTTTGCGAGATTATTAAACATTCCTTATTTAACTACGGACATCTGACCAAAAATAACGGACAATTGAGCGTCTTTCGTTCAATTAGGATTTTGCTTAAATGGAAGAATTATTAGACAGCCTGTGGTTTAAAATATTATATTTAATAGGTTTATTTGGAAGTCTATTTGATTTTGTTTTCGCTCCGTTAAATTATTTCGGCCCGGCCTTTGCCATATCAATGATCGCCTTCCTTACAGTTGCAATAACAAAGATTCTTTCTAAAATAGTTAAAACCAAACGATATGAAATGCTGAAAAAAGAGTTTAAGCACTGGTATAATATACGCCAGGAGGCAACGAAATGCGAAGATCCCGAGAAAGCCAGACTCCTTTCCAAAAACATAGACCATGCAAAGCTGAACAAGGTCTATTATGATTTCTTTTTTGAAGGGTTTATGCTCGGAATTGTGACAAAGTATCTTCCGATTTTAATCTTTGCGGCTTATGTTAATGAAACATATAGAACTGAAAATTTGATTAAGGTTTTTGGGCGCAATTATGTTTTCAAATTCGCAGGTTCCGGGCCAAAGCCGGTTCTTGTGGGAGGTGTATTCTGGTATATAGTTTCAATTCTTCTTATTTATCTATGCTGGTTTCTTATTAATAGAAGGTACAAGAAAGTCATGGCAAAAAAAAACCAGTCAGGTAAATGAAATGATTCTTAATTATGACGAACAGAATCTACATCATTGTTTTTTTTCTTACCGCTTTATTGTGGACAATTTTAAGCCCGGACCCGGCTCTTGCCACCTGTGATTATGGCCGGCCGGAGAGTGTCCATACCCACCAGTTAGCTCATATCTTTTTTATAATTTCCATGGGAATTCTGATTTATCGGCTTAGAAAT
>NBLJ01000136.1 GCA_002084545.1 Desulfobacteraceae bacterium 4572_123
AACTGGCGGATGAATGCATAGCCCTTGAAGAGGCGGGCGCATCCTTTGAAGAGATCCTTACGAAGGTCGGCGGCGGCAAGGGTAAACTGGCCTATGATTCGGGCGACCCCGAAGCCAGCCCCATTGCCTGCGGCCAGATTGTCGGCATGATCGATGAAATCAAACCGGTTAAAAAAATTATCGACGATATCATATCCGAAGCCGACGATTTGCTTAATCGTCTGAACCGGATCACTGCGTAAATTTTAAACAAATTGAAAAGGAGATATAATGGAAACAAAGCCTTGGCACAAACATTATGATCCTGAAGTCCCGCATCACCTGGATATCCCTCCTATTGCCTGTCACCAGTTGCTGGAGAAAACAACCGACAGGATGCCCGACGGGGTAGCCGTAACGATTTTCGGTGCGCCAACCACCTATCGCGAACTGAATGCACGGGCCAACCAGTTTGCCCGCGCCCTCATGCAGCGGGGTATCGGGAAAGGCGATCGGGTGGCCCTGTTAATGGCCAATTCCCCCAATTATGTCTCCTGTCAGTTCGGTATCCTCAAAAGCGGCGCAATTGCGGTACCGGTCAACCCTTTGTATACCGGTCGGGAACTTTCCCATATCCTGGCTGATTCCGGTGCCCGTATGGTCGTCGTGCTCAGCCTGTTTGCCGACAATGTGGCGCAGATTCGGGAAAAGGTTCCCATGGAGGATATGGTCGTGGTTCCCATACCCGGGATGGAGATGCCCCTGCCTGAAAACAGCGTGCTGCTCGATGATTTTATCGGATCACGGGAAGATACCAACCTTGATATGGATATCGCTCCTGATGATGCGGCTCTTATTTTGTACAGCGGCGGAACTACCGGACGTTCCAAGGGAGCGGTACTGCATCATCGCAGTCAGGTTTATTCCGCCCTGCTGATGGATTCGCTGGACCCGAGCATGCAGGCCCAAAAAGATTCGTTTGTACTGGTCAATCCTCTTTTCCATATCATGGGCAATATAATTATGACTTTTTGCCTGCATTCCGGCATTCCGGTCCACCTGGTGCCCCAGTACGATCCGGGCCTTGTCTTGCAGACCATTGATCAGGCCAGGCCCACCTGGTTTCCGGGTGTACCTACCATGTTTATCGGTGTCATGAATCATCCGGACGTAAAAAAATATGACCTGAGCAGTATCCGGTATTGCATTTCAGCCGCAGCCCCATTCCCCCTGGAGCCCATGCAGCAGTTTGAAAAAATTACCGGATGCCGGGTTGTTGAAGTGTACGGCCTTACCGAGAGCGGGGCCGCCATAATGTTCAATCCTTTTCTGGGAAAACGCAAGATAGGCAGTATCGGCCTGCCCACAGCCGATATGGATGCCAAAATCATGGACCTTGAAACCGGTACCAGGGAAATGCCCCCCAATCAGGAAGGAGAATTGATACTCAAAGGGCCGCCGATCATGAAACATTATCTTAATCTGCCTGAAAAAACTACTCAAAATTTAAGGGATGGATGGCTGTACACCGGCGATATCGCAAAAATGGATGAAGACGGTTTTTTCTGGATTGTCGACCGGAGCAAGGATATGATCATTGCCGGCGGTTTTAATATCTATCCCCGTGAAATAGACGAAGTTCTGTACGAACATCCCGGGATTGAGGCCGGTTGCGCCATAGGAATTCCAGACCCTTATCGCGGGGAAACCGTCAAAGCGTTTATTGTTCCCGCTCCCGGAGTTGCATTGACCAAGGAAGAGGTTATCGCTTTTTGTCGGGAACGGCTGGCAGCCTATAAGGTGCCCAAAATTATTGAATTCCGTGATTCACTGCCCATGTCGATCATCGGCAAGGTCCTGCGCAAGGTTTTACGGGATGAAGAAAATCAGAAATGATTTGAATAGAGGTATATAATGAGCAAAAGCAGTCCTTTTAAAGTTGAAAAACAGGGCCACATTGCCTGGCTGATTCTGGACCGTCCGGAAAAACGCAACGCCATGGATTTTGATTTTTTCAAAGAAATGATCGAGCGTTTTAACCGGTTTGATGAAGATCCGGATGTCCGGGTGGTGATCATCAGGGGCGAAGGGAAGAGCTTTACGGCCGGGCTCGATCTTATGGCACTTGGACCACTCATAGAAGACGGGGGTGCTGATGCCCGCGAACGTCTGCGCCGGACGATTATGCAGGGCCAGGAAAGCATGAATGCGGTTGAACGGTGCCGCAAGCCGGTGATTGCCGCGGTACACAGCCACTGTATCGGCGGCGGCATCGATATGCTCAGTGCCTGCGATATCCGTATTGCCACCGGAGATGCCCTCTTCAGTATCCGGGAAACCCGTATCGGCGTTATTGCAGATATCGGAACCCTTCAGCGTCTGCCTCACATTATCGGGCATGGATATTTTCGCGAACTGGCCCTGACCGGCCGGGATTTTACGGCTGATGAAGCCCTGCAGATGGGATTTATCACCCAAATCTGTGAAGACAGAAGCCGGCTTTATGAAGAGGCCGGTCGTCTTGCCGCCGAGATAGCCGCCTGTCCGCCCCTGACCGTGCAGGGAACCAAGGATGTTATTTTATACAGCCGTGACAACGGCGTCTATTCCGGCCTTCAATACGTGGCCCAGAAAAACGCGGCCGCGCTTAAGTCCGAAGACCTTATGGAGGCAGTGACCGCCTTTATGGAAAAGAGAAAACCGGTTTATAAGGGGAAATGATTAACAGTGAAAAGGGGGAGTTTGATCCAATGACTGATATTTATAGTAAACTGAGAGAGCGTCTGGACGAAATAGCCACCGGATATCCTGCCACCGAAAGCGGTGTCGAGATCAGGATATTGAAACAGTTGTTCAATGAAGAGGAAGCCGAATTTTTTCTGCAGATGTCTCCACTTGTGGAAACGCCTGACGCCGTGGCCGAACGTACTGGCCGGGATGTCGAAAAACTTAAAGTTCTGATGGAATCCATGGCCAAGAAAGGGTTGCTTTTTCGTCTGCGCAAGAATGATCTCTTGCGCTATGCGGCAATTCCGTATGTCGTGGGGATTTTCGAGTTTCAGCTCAAAACCATGGGCGAAGAATTCGCCCGTGATAATCTGGAATATTTTGACGATGCATTCGGCCCCACCATTCAGTCTTCCGATACACCGGTGATGCGAACCATTCCCATCCAGCGCCGGATCGTGGCGGACTGGCCGGTGGCGCCTTATGAAGACGCCCTTGAAATTATTGAAAATCAAAAAACAATCGCCATTGCCGACTGTGTCTGCCGTACCATGACCCGCAAGGCCGGCCAGGGCTGCGAAAAACCCCTGGAAGCCTGTTTTGTCTTTGGATCGCATGCCGATTATTATGTGGAAAACAAAATGGCTCGTTATATCAACACGGAAGAGGCCAAAGAAATCATTATCAATAATGAAAAGGCCGGGTTGGTCATCCAGCCGTTTAATGCCCGGAATGTCGGCGGTATGTGCAGTTGCTGCGGGTGCTGTTGCGGCGTTTTGAAATCTTTGAAGAAACAGCCTTCCCCGGCTGCGGCTGTAAAGAGCAACTATTTTGCCAGGGTCGATGATGACGAGTGCATCGGATGCGAAACCTGCCTGGAAAGATGCCAGATGGATGCCATAGATATGGTCGATGATATTGCCACGATCGATCTTGACCGCTGCATCGGCTGCGGCCTGTGCGTAACCACATGTCCGACGGAAGCCATGTCGTTGATTAAAAAATCGGAGGACCACTTGTATACGCCGCCGAAATCCGGTTTTGAAACGTATATTAACATTGCACGGGAACGGGGGAAAATTTAAACACTTAAACTACAGGGAGGGAAAAGATGGAAGAAAAACTTTGGCATAAATCCTACGCGCCAGGAGTCGAGAAAACCCTTGAGTATGAAAAAGTTACCATCTCAAACGCTTTGACCCGTTCCGCAAAGCGGTTTCCCGATAATACCGCCTTGAACTACATGGGAAAAAAAATCATCTACGGGCAGCTTGACCGTCTGGTGAATACCTTTGCCCGGGCCCTGCAGGCCCTGGGCATCAAACCTGGGGACAAGGTCGGGGTGTGTCTGCCCAATATCCCCCAGGTAGTTATCGTCAATCTGGCCATTTTTCGAATCGGGGCCGTGACTGTTCAAAACAATCCCCTGTACACGGAACGGGAACTGGCCTACCAGCTTAATGATTCCGATTCACGGATTATCATTACCCTGTCACTCCTGGTTCCGCGGATGCAGAAAATCAAGTCCAAAACAAAACTGGAAAAAATTATCGGGTGCCATATCCATTCATATCTGCCTTTTCCAAAGAAACAGCTTTTCCCGCTGGTTAAAAAGGCAATGTACCGTAAAATCGAATCGTCCGGGGACATTCTCGTGTTTGAGGAATTGATGAAAAAATATTCCGGTGACCCCATTGAGGACCTGAGCAAATGGGAGGAGATGGCCGCGCTTTTATATACCGGCGGCACCACCGGTGTGAGCAAGGGCGTCATGCTGAGTAATGCCAATCTGAGCTCCAATGTCCAGCAGTTCATGGCCTGGTTTCCGGACCTGAAACAAGGTGAGGAAAAACTTGTGGGTAATTTCCCTATTTTTCATATTGCGGGTTTTACCGCCATCCAGAATTTTATTATCTGGATGGCTTGGGAAAATATAATGGTTCCCCGGCCCGAGCCGAAAATCAATATCGAAATTCTCAAAAAATATAAACCGACCTTTCTTCCCGGGGTGCCCACCATTTTTGTCGGGCTGCTGGCTGATCCTGAATTCAGAAAACTGGATTTTTCATTTATCAAGGGCTTTTTTTCCGGTGCGGCCCCGCTGACGGCAGACACCATAAGGGACCTCAAGGAACTGACCGGCGGGCTCATGTGCGAAGTCTACGGATCCACCGAGACCACGCCGATTGCCGCAGTGACGCCCTGGGGCGGTGAGATCAAACCCGGCACAGTAGGGGTGCCTGTGCCGGATACCGATATTAAAATTATGGACATTGAAACCGGTGAAAAACAAGTTCCCCTGGGTGAAGCCGGAGAAATTTTCATCAAGGGCCCCCAGATCATGACGGGCTATTACAAGAAGCCCGATGAAACAAAGACTGCAATCAAAGACGGATGGTTTGCAATGGGTGATATCGGCTGCATGGATGAGGACGGTTACCTGACCATCGTGGACAGGAAAAAAGATATGATCATTGCCGGCGGTTATAATATCTATCCCGTGGAACTGGATGATGTCCTTTCCGAGCATCCGAAAATTTTAGAAGCCTGTACTGTGGGCGTCCCCGATGACTATCGCGGTGAAACCGTAAAAGCCTTTATCGTGGTCAAGGCCGGAGAAACCCTGACTGAAAAAGAGGTCGAAACCCATTGCCGGGAAAGGCTGGCTGCCTACAAAGTCCCAAAATATATAGAATTTATCGACGAATTGCCTAAAAGTGCCGTGGGTAAAATCCTTCGCAAGGAACTCCGCAAACGGGAGCTGAAAAAAAATAACGGGGAATAAAATATTTTATCGCGTCCCGGAAATATTCTGCAAAATATAGATCACCTCTTCCGAGCCGATCCTACTGTCCCCGTTTACATCTATCCTCGTATCGACGGGCGAGGGTAGGCCCATCCCGGCCAGTAGCTGCAAGCCCAAGACGGCGTCAGAGAGATTCACGCTGCTGTCGCCGTTGATGTCCCCCTTGATCAGTGCAGGAGGTCCGAATTTTGTCAAACGCGTGACTTGATCGTAATAATCAGTGGACAATACGACCACGCTCCCATCGGGCAAATATGCAACTGCATTTCCATTTTCTCCACCGATACCAGGTTCGCCGAATGTGATGGACCAGGCGACGTTGCCCAGGCTGTCGGTCCGAACAACATACACATCGTCATCATTGACAGTATCATATTGGGTTCCTGTCATGACGTAACCTCCGCCGGGGATGAAATCGGCATCGGCGATATAATCGCGGTCATAATCTGTTCCCCAAGTCGTTGCCTCATGGGAATCACCATCGTTGTCAAGAGTAATCAGAGCGTATTCGTCATTTAAGGTGCCGGCTATTATAAAATTGCTATCCGGGTCCTGATAAACCCATGATCCACAGTTAGACCACGAACCTGTCTCGTTAGATATTGTATGTCGCCATAGTTCAACACCAGAACCGTCTGTTTTAATTGAAATAATAGGTTGAGCCGAAAAAGAATCATATTGACTGCATACAATAAGATAACCACCATCATCAACTGGAGTTACTGCAACGCCTCGAAGCGGCAGATCTCCGGTATTGCTATAGGTTTGACTCCATTCCTGATCACCGTTTTCATCCGTCTTGATCAGCCAGGCATCTATATTTCCAGCTCCGGACAGGGCGGAGCCTGCCCCTGCAACAATGTATCCCCCCGAGGGCACGCGTTTTAAATCAAATGCTTCGTCATATGAATTCAAATCATAGGTTTTGTCCCATAATTTGGTGCCGTTGGAAGCATCCAGTTTGATTATTCTTACATCCCGAGTATCTCCGGTGGCTCCTTTGTCGCGAAAACCTGCAAGGATATAATTGTTATCATGGCCTAATATCCCTTTTCTCGCGGCGTCCCGGCCGCTATACGTATCCGGGTAAACATTTTCCCAAAGAGTATCCCCGAGAGCGTTGACTTTGGCTGCCCACACACTGCAAGTTGAACTCGATATGCAATTTATACCGCAAAGCAACATATTATCGCCGTCCCCTTCGGCGAGATCATAGAACCAATCACTTCCGTTGCCGAATGTCGATTCCCATCTCATAGTCAAACCAAGTGCCGTTACCGCCTGGCTGGTTTCACGACGAATGCCGTTGGTATCGGTAGCATACAGGGTTACGGTATACGCACCCGGTTTGATATAGACGTGTTCGGCAGTCATGCCGGCACCGCTGGCGCCGTCACCAAAATCCCACTCGTAGAGGACTATATCGTCGCCTGATCCCCCTGGTGTGGTCCCGGAGGCGTTAAATTGAATGGTTTCATGGATGTAAAAGGGGGATGGTGGCGCATAGCTGAAAGACGGGACCGGCGGATTGAACTCTTCCATGAATTTAACAACGTATATCCAGTTGCTTTCGTCGTAATGTGTGGTTCCGGCAGCCACGAGGGCATTGTCGGCGTCCTGGGCAATGCCACTCCCTAAATCATCCCCCGTATCGCCCATGACAACATCCCATTGCATCAGACCATCAGCGTCTGTTTTGATGAGCCACATGTCTCTTCCGCCATGCCATGCATAGGATTCCGTGGAACCGATAACGGCCAGCCCTCCGTCTCTGGTCTGAATAACTTCGTTGCCTCTGTCATTCATGCCATCTGCGCTCACCGCTGTCCGGTTCAGGTGGCGGTGTATCTTCGGTATAGGATTTTAATTTCTTTAAACCCTTGCTGGTGGCAAGTATCAATCCGCCATCTTCCGACCGGACCGAAGAATAAACCACAGGCGATAGGAACCAGGGGGTCTGGCTGAAAATACTCCATGTCGAATGGCCCGATTCATCCGTACGTATGAGATATCCCGACTCATTGGGATTGGAATACTTACCGCTCACAACAAAACCGCTGCCGTCATTTATGGCGGAATATCCATAATCTGGTTCAGGGTCGCCGAAGGTTGATTCCCATTGTTTTTCAAAGGCTGTATCGGTTTTCATCAGCCAAACCCACGGATTGTACCAATTATGCCCATTTTCACTGAACGCATGGTGCCGGGAACCGGTTATGATGTATCCATCTATATTGCTGTCCTGGTCGTAACTGGGAATAATGTCGAAAGCTTGATTATGGTCGGTTTCTTCATGAAAAGTTTTAGTGGCTGCTACATTGCCGTTTAAATCAAATCTGACCAGCGTGGCCCAGGTATCTATTCCGGGCCCTATGGAACCTAGTTGTGTCCCGGCCACCACGTATCCGCCGGGAATTGCAATAATAGACCTTCCCGACGTTTCAACATGATAGCGTTTTCCCCAGTGTGCCCCCAAGGGTCTTGGGTAATCTTCCAGGGGGTCATCAGCATATGCAGGAAAATTGACGAAGCAAAAAAACAACAGAAAAATTAATATAAGCCCTTTAGCGAGTAGTTTCATGTTGTTCCTATGGATGTAAAGTAAAATTTTCGAGTTATAGAATTTGCCGCAATTCTTGATATGGATGTATTAGCAGTAGGCGGTAACGGCGGTGTTTGCGCCGGCCTTCAGTATTTGTTTTCTACTCGGCGGTTTTTACGAATTGTTCGGAATTGATCATTCCAAGATTCTCCAATCGCCAAGCACATGTAATGCTCGCGAATACGCATCATTTGATAGGGATTTATTTTATGTATAAAATTTTTATCAAAAATTGAATTGTGCGTCAAGATCAAAAAATATTTTCGATCTTGTATATGGTATATGCTGGAATAGTTTGGCTTTTTGAGAGTATCACGATAACTGATGTCCGCCTTCACATACTCTCAGGCCACAAATCTTCTTGACAGGGAGCCCGCCATTCGTTATACGCGTTGCTACAAAGATAGCAACTGGTACTGTTATGAATGATTACAATAATTTAAAAAATTTAGGCTTTTCACAGTACGAAATCACCTGTTACCTTTCCCTGGTGGCCAGGCATCCGTGCAACGGTTCCCAGCTCAGCCGCCTTTCCGGTATTGCCCGCAGCCGGATTTATGATGTTTTGCGCAACATGATCAAAAAAGGGCTGGCCCTGGAGGTGGATAACGGCCAGTATGTTCCCCTGCCTGCCGATGAGCTGTTAAAACGGCTGCGAGGCCGGTTTGAAACCGATCTGACTGATTTTGAAAAACAGATCAAAGCCGCAACCCAGGAAACTTCGTGTGAATATATCTGGACCATTCAGGGTCATAGTGCGGTTATAGAAAAGGCCCGGGAGATGATCGCATCGGCCCGGAAGGAGCTTTATATACGCCTGTTCCCGAAATCGGCCGGTCTGCTTGAAAAGGAACTGAACAATGCAGTCGCCAGGGGGGTCGTCATCCGGTACATTGCCATGGGAGAAATGCCGCTGACATTTGATATTCAGGTCATTCATCCGGAATCGGAAAGCGTCATCAAAACCATCGGCGGCTGTTCATTCGATGTGATCTCGGATCGGGCAGAAGCCCTGAGCGGAATTTTTGAGACCGGCGCGGAAGAAACATCGGCTATCAACTGGTCCAGAAACAGCTGGTTTATCATCACCTGCCGGGACAGCCTGCGGCACGATTTTTATCACTATTTTCTGGAAAAAACCTATGACCGGAAGCAGGATCTGACAGCCCGTGAAAAGCGGATTTATGCCTTTATCAAGGCGGATGATTAGAAATGAAAATTGAAAAGTGAGAATTGAAAACTTATGGTATCGCTCCTGCCCGCCATCGCTCTCGCTCAGGCGAGGCGGGCGGGCCGCTCTATCTAATTTCAAAAGATTTATTTTTCACTTCTCACTTCTCACTTCTCACTTATAAGGGGGTGTCCGCCATCTTAGGCAAAATAATATTTGACAAAAATGCCGCAGTTATATATTGATGCCTCACAATTCGGTTAGCTCAAAACGGTCCCATCGTCTAATGGTTAGGACGTCGGCCTCTCACGCCGGTAATCCGGGTTCGAATCCCGGTGGGATCACCATTAATAAAATCAAGGGGTTAGATGCAAAATCTAAGCTCTTTTTTATGCCTAT
>NBLJ01000137.1 GCA_002084545.1 Desulfobacteraceae bacterium 4572_123
CCGTCAAAAATCCGGATGCAAGCAAAAAGGCCTCCGACAATTCCTGAGGACTTGAGATGATGGTCACCATCGAGGTAAATGGCAGGCAGCTGACGGTAAAACAGAACCTTTCTGTTTTACAGGCCTGCCTGGAAAATGATATCTACATTCCCAACCTGTGTTTCATGGAGGACATGCCCCACCCGCCGGCATCCTGCCGACTGTGTTTCGTGGAGGTGGCGGGAATGCAAAGGCCGGTCACATCGTGCACTGTAAAGGTGGCGCCGGCCATGGTGGTCAAAACCGACACACCGGCCGTACGGCGCCTGCAGCGCAGTGGGCTGCGATTTTTGCTCTCGGTACATCACGTTGACTGCCAAAACTGTCCGGCAAATAAAAATTGCGAGCTTCAGCGGCTGGCCCGGTTTTTAAAAATTGGTCTAAAACCCAAACACCTTGAAAATCACCTGCAAGACATCGCCATTGTTGAAAACCACGCCTACCTGACGTATTATCCCAACCGTTGTGTGCTGTGCGCAAAATGCATCCACGCCTGCCGCATGTCCCACGGCCACTCTCTGATTTCTTTTGTCGGACGGGGATTTAATACCAGCCTTTCTTTTGCCGGCATCTGTGATTTTGAGCAAACGGCCTGCAATACCTGTCGCAGCTGTGCGGATATCTGCCCGGTGGGCGCCCTGGTGCTCAAAACCGCCTGTGAGCGGTGAAATCCGACTTTGTACAAACCCGATACGGCAGGCAGTTTTATCTTTCAACATCCAGTTCTTTTTTCAGCCACGCCTTGACATCGTCCTCCAACGCATAGACTCCCTTTAGTTCACAGATATCTTTTTCAAATTGCGCCGGCAGCTCGAAGCGTGCCAGCTCCGCCGCCTCTTCGGAGTTGCGCCGGATCAGGTAAATGTAAAAGGGTTTGCGCCAGCAGTTGACCACAAAGTAGGTGGAATAATCACTTTTGGAACGGATGACCGTGTTGTTGTGAAAAAACTTGACAAATTTTGAGCGCTGTGGTTTCAATATTGGCAATCAGTCAGACGAACATTCAGGCTTGAAAAGAGCAGAGCACACGATTTTCGCGTGATTTAGCAAATATGCAAAGCGGCTTTTTCTGAATTTTCAGGAGGCATTCTGATGAATGTCTGCTCACTTGCAAAAGGTTGCCGGTTTCGCGCAATTTTGCTGGCCTGTATCCTGATGGTGCCTTTGTCTGTACAAGGACAATTGGGCCCGCCGCAACCCTGCGCCCAAACCAACGACACCGTTACCACACTAACCCCCACCTTGCGCTGGCATGCTGTGCCGGACGCCGATTCATATCAAATAAAAATTTTTCAAACCACCCACGGCGTCCTCATCTTGAGGGTCAAGGATGATACCACTGAAGCAAAATATGACGTTCCGCCCGGAAATTTATTGCACTTCAACAGTTACAAATGGAAGGTGAGGGCCGTAAGGGCAGATGCAAATGCCACCGAATTGAGTCCATGGTCGCCGGAGCAGACCTTTAAAGTCCGACCGGCATTCTATTGCGATCCGGAAAAGGATCGCGACTGTGACGGAATTCCCGATTTTATCGAGACAGGACATTTTAAGACCGATCCCTGCAAGCGGACCCTTTTTGTGCGACCCAAGAAAAAGATCGGTGAAAACGAATTTTTGCCCTGGGGAAATTTTTTAGATCTTTTCCCCGGCAGCCGCCACGGCATCGCCAACATCCCGGCCTTCGTGGATGCCGACATCGAGGTGGTGGTGCTGGGTGCCGAAGATAATGACGCAATTTTTTTACGGGGAGACGCGGGCTTCCATTACAATCCGCAAGATCATCCCGACTGGCCCTGCGACATCATGGAAATCGTTTGCGAGCAGGCCGATGCATTTTTTGAGTTTGACAAACTCCATGCGGGCCATACCTACCTGATGGAAACCGTCGACGACCTTTATACCTGGACCTGGAGCACCAAGGGATACACGGGCAGCGGCCGGCATCACGGGTATGGAATTCCGGTGGTTTACCCGCTGCCTCTGGATAAATACTTTGAAGAAGGCGCTTACCGGAAGATTGAAGCCGGCAGGGGCCCGGTCCTGGACTGTTCCGGCCATCCCACGACCGATTGCAGCAATGATCCGTCATGTTGCGGCGATGATCCGCAAGACTGCTGCCCCCATTGCAGCCCGATGAACCTCCGATTCACGGAGGGGACCGCATTCAATCCTCCTTACGAGGGGCTGCCGGATGCAACCGTCGAGTTCAATGCGATTTCCTTTGATTATTATGGCAAAATCGTCGCTTTCACCGGACTGGGAAAGCAATACACCAAAAATGCGGTATTGGCGCGCACGGTGGTGCACGAGATGGGCCATGCCCTTCTCAGTGCCACCAATGATGAGCACTGCCCCAATCCGTGCTGCATCATGCACCGCAACACCCTGGACTGGGAACAGCGCCTTTTCGGTCCGCCGTGTCCGGGTGGTGAAAATGGCGCCATTGCCTGTGAACATAGCCCGGGCGGCAGCAAAGACATCCGAATGCCGGGGGTAATCCACAACACGATCCATTTAAAGCCATGAGGGCACAGACATGAAACTGACAGCCCTGTTTTTGAGCCTTTTCTTTGTTGCCGGAATTTTGCCGGGATCGCCGGTTCTTGTCTCGGCTTACCGCCCCCCCATCGTCGTGAACTTGCAATTCTCCAAAGATAAACCCCATTATGGCTGCAATGACCGGGTGGCGGCGATCATAACGGTTGCCAATACATCATACACGCAGTCGATTCGCATCAGCCGGGACAGCTTCAGCAGGAGACGCTTGTTTTTTCATCTGCGCATCATCGATCCGGCCGGCCGCCTGCTGATTCCCGGCACGGACGCACCGCGCCACGAAGCTTTCCATGCCCCGCCGCTGCCGTTTGTTATGGATCCGGTCACCCGCAAGCTGGTTGTCAGCGCTCCCTGCGAGATGTTCAAGGCGGAGCCGGTAATTAGAGAAACAATGGACCTTGGCAGGTACTACAACTTTGAGCTGTCAGGGCAGTATAGCGCCCAGGTGCAGCTGTCGCTCATGGTATTTGAAAAGGACGGTGTTTGCAGTCCCCAAAAATATCGCTGGCTCGGGGTGCTGAAATCCGAACCCCAGCACTTTTCTGTTGCCGGCCGGCTTCCAATCCAGATCCATCCGGTCATCTGGCATCTGGACTGGAAAGACAGGGATCCCGGCCGCAATGTGGTGATCCGGCTCCCCATTCCGGCCGGCAGCACAGTCCGGGATTTCAAAAAAGAAATCCGCCTAAAAAACCTGGAGGGATTAAAAGCCGACGCCGATAGAGTCAACGGTATGCTCCAGGCCCGCTTTCGCGGCCGGCTGTGTATTGAAAGACTGAAAAATGTGCGGCCGGGCTATTCCTACCGGATAGTGGTCTCGGGCCAGTATGCCAACGGGCGTCCATTTTGTGCCAGCCAGAGAATTACCATTCAATAGCCTTTGAAACCCAGGCACTTAAACCAGAAAGGAGGAGAAAAATGCAGCCAAAAAAAACCACAACCCTGGTGATGGGACTGATATTTTTAATGCTGTTTTGCCCGCTGGTTTGGGCCGATGGCGGAATGGAGCCCCAGTCGCTTTCCAACCTCCCAAACCCGCCCATTTACGGCTCTTTTACCGCGACCTACGGTGCTTTTAAGGATGGCAAACCCACCCGTTTTAAAATTCATGCCATTTTGAAATGCCGGCAACTGATTGAGGGCGAATTCGTAATGGTCCGAAGGCAATTTTTCCTTGAAAGAGAAGTGACCGAAGGTTCATATCCCATATGCGACTATACGGATTACGATCTTTTACGTAAATATACGAAGGCACCTGAATTGCAGGAGGCTGCTATAGAATTCGACTTGCCTGGCAGCCCCCGGCTTGTGGAAGTAAGAGTCCTGGAACAAGGCGATTGTGACAATCCGAGGGGCGCGTTTATCAAAGGGTCTCTGCTTATCCAGGTTAAAAAACCGTCGCAATGATCACAATAAAGGAAATGCTGGTGATCAATCTGGGAGCCGGCATGGGGATCGATGTTTTCACCGGGCAAGAAGGTAAACCGGGGGCCAAAAATTGGGCAACATAAAGAGCGCCTGGCTGAGTATTTTTTCATCCATTCTTTTGGCGGCGGCGTTTCCGAGCTGGGATATGGGGTTTGTGGCCTGGATCGCCCTGGTGCCGCTGCTGGTGGCGCTGGCAGGCCGGAGCCCGCTGGAAGGATTTGTTCTGGCCTATGTTTTCGGTATGCTTTTTTTGGCGGGCATTTTTCACTGGATTTTGCAGATCCCCTATTACCGGTGGTATCATCACCTTCTGCTGGCAGTCTACTTTGGGCTTTATCCCGCCCTTTTCGGACTTGCGTTGGGCTTTATTTCAAAGCGCCTGGGCAAAACACCCGCCCTGTGGGCGGCCCCTTTTTTATGGGTCGCCCTCGAGTACCTGCGGGGAAATTTCTTTTTTCTGGCCCTGCCCTGGGGGCTGATCGGCCACAGCCAGCACCGCTACCCGGCCGTGATCCAGATAGCCGCCCTTTTCGGCACCTACGGCATCAGTTTTTTGATTGTGCTGGTGAATGCCGCCTTTGGCGCCGCAGTGTTGATCGGGACGAAGTTTGTCAGACACCAGATTGACGGGACCCATGGCGCTGCGTTTAAAAAAGCAGATCTGGCGTTGCCAATCCTGGCACTGCTTGGAATTGCCGGGGCCCTGCTGTACGGCAGCCTTGTCGCCGGCCGGCCGATTTCCGGTGAAGCCGTCCGCGTGGCGATGGTCCAGGGCAATATCGAACAGGCCAAGAAATGGGATCCTCGCTTTGCCGATCAGATCCTGCAGGCGTATGCTGATCTGACACTGCGGGCGGCCAATGATCAACCGGAGCTCATCATCTGGCCGGAAACCGCCGTCCCCGGATCGATCAGCCTTGATCCCGATATCCATGACCGGCTCAAGGCACTGGTAGCCGAAACCGCCATACCCCTGTTGGTGGGCAGTGCGCGGCATCAAAAATTCCAGGAGGCCGACGGCAAAAGGCTGCGGCCGATGAACTCGGCCTTTTTGCTTTTACCCGGCAACGAAAAACCTGAACTTCAGCAGTACGACAAAATCAGGCTTTTTCCCTTTGGAGAATATTTGCCTTGCAAAAATATTATCCCCTGGCAGTGGATCCGGGTGTCGAGTTTGAGTGAATATGTTGCGGGAAGACGGCATTTCGTTTTCCGGCTCGCCGGCCATCGGTTCGCGGTAACCATTTGCTGGGAAAACATCTTTCCGGACCTTGTGAGGCAATTTGTTAAAAACGGTGCCGACTTTATGGTCAATATCACCAACGAGGCGCGCTTTGGAAGGACCGCTGCACCGTATCAGCTGGCCGCCATCAGTGTTTTCCGGGCCGTGGAAAACAGGCGTTTCGTGATCCGCTGCGCCAATACCGGTATCACCTGCATTATTGACCCTTGTGGCAGGGTCACAGCGCAGCTTGAAACCGAAGACGGCCGTCAGTTGTTTGTCCGGGGGGTTGTCAGTGAAAAAATCTTTCCGTTGGATACGCAGACGCTGTACACGCGGTATGGGGATGTCGTGGTGGCACTGTGTTTTGCAGTAGTCTTGATATTCTTGACCCTGGCTTGGATGAAAAATGTCAGTCATTAGAAAATGAGAATCGCCCATGAATCCGACGAATAGAGAAACCGGGTCCTGGTTCGCCTTCGGCCTTGTCATGGCGTTCATTCTTGCGGTTGCATCTTTGTATTTTTACAATATTGTCAAATGGGCGGATGAACCGCAATGGGGCTTTTTTTTCAGATCCGGGTCCGCAATCGATGTGATCGGGGGGGTGAGAGAAAAAGGCCGCCATGCCGGCATGTTGCCCGGGGACCGGATCCTTTCAATTAACGGCAAAACCTTCCGCACCATTGAAGAAAGACGTTCGGTTCAAAAATACAGATCCCAGGAGAAAAACACCTACCTCATCGACAGAGGCGGTGTGCGCTTTGAAGTCACAATCACCAATACGCCGATTGGTTTCTATAAATCCTTCCAGCAGAGCGGCTTTCTCTATTTAACCGGGCTCGGCTATGTGCTGATCGGCATTTTGGTATTTCTGATGATGCCGCATCGGCACGAAAGCTGGGTTTTTTATGTTTTCGCTGCCTGCCTCGGATTGCTCATGACCTTTCTTATTAGAAGCGGACACTTAAAACCAGCCTGGTTCAACACCATCCACATCTTCCTTTACGCTTTTGCCCCGGCAACAATTCTTCATCTGGCTCTCGTGGTTCCGGAAAAACGAAACCTGGTTACAAGATATCCCATGATTCAGCTCTTGCCTTATGTCGCTTCACTGCTTTTGTTTGTGGGGCTGCGATCCTTTGCAAGCGAGATGCTGGCGGTCTCCAGGACCTGGTTTTTGATCCTGCTGTCCTATTTGGTCTCGGCGCTGCTGGTGTTCATTTTATCCTGCGTGCATTGGTGGCTGCGTTCGCCTTCCGAAATTACAAGGGTGCGCGCCAAGTTGATATTGATCGGAGCTGTGATTGCCATCTCGGTGCCTGTTGCCGATATGGTGGCCCATACCCTTCTCAATGTGTACCTGGTTCCCGGTTTCAATTATTACCTTCCATTCCTGGTGATATTTCCGCTGACCATCGGTTATACCATCACCCGCCATAATCTGTTCGATATCGATGCCGTCATCCGGCGTACCTTTGGCTACACCCTGATCACCGCCGGTCTCGCTCTGGTATATACACTGGCTGTTTTTGCTTCCTCCGATTGGCTCGGAAGCATCGGTCAGGAGGGATACAACATTTTTTTGTTCGGAGTCATTCTTTTTGTCGTGCTTGTTTTTGATTTTTTCCGCAAGCGGATCCAAAAAATCGTGGATCGCATTTTTTTCCGCCTGGAATATGACTACCGGGAAACAATCGAAAAAATCAGCCGGTCCATGAGTACTTTTCTGAATATAGATCAAATTGTGGGTTTCATGCTGGATTTTTCTGAAAATGTTCTGTTTGCCGGCAGAAGCTGCGTAATGCTCTTGAACCGCCGCAAACATATTTACGAACCTGTGGGCGGCGCGTGTTCAGTGGCGTTCCTGGAGGCCGGCGAGCCCTTTATTCAACAGCTCGCCGGACAAAAACGGGAAATCACCCGCTACGATATCGATGAAAATCCTTTATTTGCCATGGATCGCCAAGCCTGCAAAGACAACTTCAACCGTCTGGGGGCAAGCCTGATTGTTCCCCTGATCTATGAAAATCATCTGACCGGATTTTTGGCGCTGAGCAGGAAAAAATCCGGGAGATTCTATCAATACGCAGATGTACTGCTGCTCAAGACCCTGGCGAACCAGGCAGCGGTGGCCCTGGAGAATGCACGACTGTTTACGGACCTGGAAGAACAGACAGCCAGATTGCTGGAAACCAACTTGAAACTCAAAGAGGAAATTGCCCATCGCCGCGAAGCCGAAGCACAATTGAGTCAGCACAAACGCCAGCTTGAAGAAAGGGTAGCCCGTCAGCGCATCGAACTGGAACAGAGACGGCAGGCCCTGGCTGCATTGGAAGGTGATATCAACAAAGGCCATCGTTTCAGGAACATCATCGGCAAGAGCGAACCCATGCAGGCCATTTATACCCTCATCAGGGAACTGGCCGATGTGTCCGCCACGGTTTTGATTACCGGCGAAAGCGGCACCGGCAAGGAGCTGGCGGCCGAGGCCCTTCATGTCTGCGGGCGGCGTAAGGATCAGCCTTTCGTCAAGGTTAACTGCGCGGCCCTGTCGGAAAGCGTGCTGGAAAGCGAGCTGTTCGGACACGTGAAGGGCGCTTTTACCGGTGCAGATAAGGATAAAATCGGCCGTTTTCAAAAAGCCGCTTACGGCACCATCTTGTTGGATGAGTGCGGGGACGTGTCCATCCATTTTCAAAAACGGCTGCTGCGGGTGCTCCAGGAGCATGAGTTCGAACCTGAAAAAACTTGTTAATCAGCGCGAATTCCGGGAAGATCTTTACTACCGTTTAAAGGTGGTCGAGATCAAGCTTCCGCCACTGCGGGAACGCAAGGAGGACATTCCCCTGTTGATTCATCATTTCCTGGAACTGTTCAGCCGGCAGTTGGATAAGAAGATCACCACCGTTTCCCCGGAAATGCTCAGAATCATCATTTCCTGGAACTGTTCAGCCGGCAGTTGGATAAGAAGATCACCACCGTTTCCCCGGAAATGCTCAGAATCTTGATGTTCTATCATTGGCCGGGAAATGTACGCGAGCTTAAAAACACTCTGGAGCATATCTGTATTCTCTGCAAAAATGAGATCATCACCGAAAACGACCTGCCGGTGGATTTTCCCGGCCGTTATCCAACCGAGGAGCAGGTGCTGCCGGTCTTGATGAGCGACAACAAAACCGTCTCCCCCCCACCGGACGACAGGCAGGCCCTTTTGCAGGCCCTCAAACAGGCCTGGTGGAACAAAACCCGGGCTGCCGAAATCCTGGGCATCAGCCGCCGCACCCTGTATCGACGGTTGAAAGAGCACCAACTCGGCTGAAGTGCGACCGCAGCCAATTGCCCCGTCAATTTTTCCTGCACGGCCCCCCTGCGACTTGTGCCATGGCACACTTTTTCCTGGCACAGATTGTGTCGTGGCGCATTCCAGGCGTTATTCCCGCCCGCTGTTTAATGAAAATATTTAAAGTTAAAACAGATAGTTGAAATAAAATGCCAAGGGTGGCACGCACTTTGCTTCAGTGGTTGACAGGGCGCAACATCACCCGGGCGCCACCGGCGCTGTTCTGGAAATGGTCGGGACAGCGGCCATCGCCGCCTGCCAAGTTTCTACAACCTGTTGCGCAAAGGAGGCTGCCATGAAAATTCCGGACATTCACTGCCTTGCCGATGGAGTTCCCTGGTCGGCAAGGGGAAAACGGGGACCGAGCTTCAGGGAAATATACGAGGCCATTCACTGGCAGGATGACTTCAATGAATCGCAGTTTTATTATCTCAGCCGGCTGGTGGAACGAAAACGAAAAATAATGATGGAGGAGCGTTCGGATTAAACGGTTTCCCGGCCAAGCAAGGTGAAAAACCACCAACACCTTCGGACAAAAGGAGGTATAGAAAATGAGATCCAAGATTTTCATAATGATGGCGTTAGTGCTGTTGATGGCGGCAAGTCGTGCTTCAAGCGGCGATTGCGACACCAAAATCAGTTCCACAGCCCCGAATGCAGTCTATGCGGCTGTAATCGATGACTGTATCGCCAAATGCCAGTGCAAGGCCTTGCTGATGCGGTCGCGCAGCGCCCATATCCGCCGGGAGGCACGACAGGCGATCCTGAAGTGGGCCTTTTTAACGGCCAACCGGGAGACCCTGGTGCAATACCTGGCATCCCAGAATGTCATGCTTCACCCGGTCCGGATCCAGTATTATTTGAACCAACAATGTTGCAAGGCTCTTCGGTCGAAAGAATTCGCTGCACTCATCAATGTCGATCGCCCCTATGCAATCAAGGGCCGGGCCATTGCCGTTGTCCGCCCGGCGATGCTTCCAGCCGGTACGATCACCCAGCTCAGCAGAAGCGGCCTGGTATTCAACTACCGTGATGCGGGCCATCAACATGTTCCGGGGCGTGAGCTTGATATTATCTGGTCGGATTATACGATCCCGTACTACTTGAAAAAACTGCCCGTCCGAACCGTATCGGATATACCCCTGGACACGAATCTCCCAAAAAATGATGCCAGGATCCGGCGGCAGGTTGTCGCCTTCGAACACCTGTCTCCGTTTCAGCAAAGTCGGCTCGATCAATTGATCGTCCGGTACGGTTCCAGAATTGCCGATGACCGTCTCAATTGGACCTCAAAGACCCAAAGCCAAAGCCGTTGATGTTTTATACCCGGCCGCAGTCGGGGACAAGATCACCGGATAGACAGGTCCATCTTCCGGCAGGCGCAACAGTACGCAGGTGTTCATTGAAAAACAGCAGCGGCAGACGGACGGATATACGCTAAGACTGCCGAGGGGTATCTATTCCGGAGAATCAGGAGGTTGCTGCAATTCGGGGTGCTCACCTAAAAATCGGTACAGGGTGGCCCGTCCCACCCCCAGCAGTTTGGCGGCCCGGGCCTTGTTGCCCCCGGTTTTCACCAGGGCGGCGCGCACGCTTTGTGAGTCCAACTTCCTCGACGGTCCCCGGCGGATACAGGTGTTTTCCATCTCGCGCAGCTCCAGGGGCAAGTCCGTGGGAGATATGGTTTTCGTGCCGCATTTGACAAAGGCAAATTGCATCGCGTTTTGCAGTTCGCG
>NBLJ01000138.1 GCA_002084545.1 Desulfobacteraceae bacterium 4572_123
TCCAATGGGGGCCTGATGCTGGCTTGCAAAATTCATACTTGCTTCAGCGACAATATCCGACTCTTTAATGCCTTTATCCACATCTCCCCAGTTTACGATATAGGGTTCACGAGCATTTCCTTCAACTCTCACCCGTGGCGCGTCGGGTTTCATTGCCTCTTCCGGATCAAATACGCCTGGTAATATTTCGTAGTCCACTTCAATCAGCTTAACGGCCTGCTTGGCAATGTCTTCATCGACTGCGGCCACTGCTGCGACTTCATCTCCCACGAACCGCGCCCGGTCGTCTAAGATATGTCCCCTGTAATTATGCCAGCAGACTTCCCAAACAAGGTCGGGCGCGTCCTTATATGTTACAACACCAAGTACGCCGGGTAACGCCTCGGCTCGAGAGCTGTCTATCCTCGTGATTCTGGCATGGGCGTGAGGGCTTCTGAGAATTTTGCCGTAAACCATACCTGAAGCAGAGAGATCAACACCATATTTTAAACTCCCCGTAACCTTTTCCCTGGCATCCTTGATCGGAACCGCCTTTCCAACAACAGAAAAAAGGTCTTTCGCATTATTTCCCGCCATTATTTTTCTCCAATTTTTCAGCCGCTTTTTGAACAGACTTGATGATTTTCGGATAGGCGCCGCATCGGCAGATATGCCCGCTGAGGGACATGGCTATTTCCGAGGGGCTGGAATTCGGATTGGTTTCAAGTAAATTTTTAGTACTGAGTATGACGCCGGGGGTACAGAACCCGCACTGAAAACCATGTTCTTCTACAAACGCTTCCTGAATGGGATGAAGGTTGTCATAATTTCCCAGCCCTTCAATGGTGAGTATCTCTTTACCTTCCGCCTGCATGGCCAGCATCATACATGCCGGTACGGGTTTACCGTCCAGCAGGATGGTACAGGCCCCGCACTCTCCCTTACCGCATGATATCCGTACACCTGTTAAACCCAGCTTTTTTTGCAGCACATCCGATAAAATTTCGTGAGGTTCTATCTCAAGTTCATGCCTATTGTCATTGACCATCAGTTTAAGTTTAATCATACGTTTAATCTCCCCTGCAGAACCTGGATAATATTTTCCATTGCTCTTTTCGTCAGAACCCTGCTGATCTCACGGCGATATTCCGCACTGCCCCGAACATCCGTGATCGGTTTTATTTCTTCGGCTACCCTGTTGCTTACCTCACCGATCAAGGCATTTTCAATCCTGGAAACGTCTGCCCCCAGAAGCATCTCTTCAGCGGATTTTATGCGAAGCGGAGTGGGTGCCACCGCACCAAAAGCAATTCTCACATCCGATAAAGTACCTTTTTCATCCATCGCCATTTTCGCGGACATGTTCACTATGGCAATATCGATTACCGTTCGTCCTATTTTTAAAAAACAGGAAGCCGTTTCAGCAGATGGAATAGGCACTTTTATTTCAGCTAAAAGCTCGTTTTCTTCCAGGGCGGTTTGATTCAAATTAAGAAAAAACTCATCCATGGCCACCCATCTTTCACCCGAAGCACTTACAAGCTTCATCTCGGCACCCAGTACGAGAAGCGGTGTTGCCAGATCGGCAGAAGGTGCGGCACGGCAGATATTTCCGCCGATGGTTGCCGTATTGCGGATCTGTGGAGTGGCCAGCTCACCTGCGGCTTTCCGGATAATCGAAAATGAATGAGCAAGCTTTGAAGATGTTTCGATTGAAGCTGCTTTTGTTAAAGAGCCAATGGAAACACCATCCGAATCCTTTCTGATATAATCAAGTTCGGGTATGAAAGAAAGATCGATGCAATAGTCAAGGCTGACAATATCCTCCTGCCACTGAAGAAGGAGGTCCGTGCCCCCGGCCCAGAAGCGGGCTCTCTTGCCGTACTTGTCTTTCAGTTCACAGGCTTCGATTATTGTCAGCGGTCTTAGATATTCAAAAGTTTTCATTTGACCTTTTCCTGATATTATTTGTTTGACATACGACCATCCAGTGTCAACAGCACATCATACATTTCAGGCCGTCTGTCTCTGAAGAGTGCAAACCAGTCTCTTTGTTTCTGAATTTCTTCAAAATCAAATGACGCCGTCAAAACGGTTTCTTCCCTGCGGTCAGCTTCCGCCACTTTTGTACCCGACTCATCGGCAATAAAGGAGCGCCCGAAAAAATTGAGTTCGCAGGATTCGCCTTTTTCCAGACCGACCCTGTTGGATGCACAAACCGGGATGGTGTTGGCGGCCGCATGCCCCTGCATTACATGCTGCCATTGCGGCGAATAGTCATATCCATTATCATAAGAAGATGTACCGATGGCGGTAGGATAAAGCAAAATATCCGCACCCGTTAATGCCATGGCCCGGGCACACTCTGGAAACCACTGGTCCCAGCAGATACCCGCGCCGACATTACCGTATTGTGTCGGCCAGACCTTGAAACCGGTGTCGCCGGGAGCGAAATAATATTTTTCGTGATAGGCCGGCGCATGGGGGATATGTGTTTTTCGATATACACCCATTTGCGTGCCGTCAGCATCAATCATCATTATAGAATTAAAAAACACATTGCCGGCCCGCTCATAAAAACTGACGGGCAGAACCACCGATAAATCCCGGGCAAGTTCAGACATTCTGCTTAAAACCGGATTATTTTTAACTTCCCGGGCCAGTTCAAAATATTCTTTTTTTTCATCCTTGCAGAAATATGGTGTCAAAAACAGCTCCTGGAGCAGGATAATCCGTGCCCCCTGTCCGGCTGCCTGTTTAATCAAACTTTCAGCCTTTTCAATATTTTCACCAATATTTTCGCTGCAGGCCATCTGGGTAACGGCAACTGTTATTTCAGACATTGTGATAACCTCCTTTTTTATCACGGTGGTGTGTCATATGCGGAAAAGGGGCTTGGGAGGAAATTACATGTCCCAAAAGGATAGGCAGATCTGATCAATTTTGATACCCCGTCCGCTTACGGCAGGAAACATTATTGTGTAGTCTTAACAGATGATTTTTAAAGATGCCAATACCCTCTTCGGGTAGGTATGGAGTTTTTTGTTGGAATTAGTCCGTTATAGCGGGGGACGACAGAATGATATCAGTGGGAACGGAGATAGGTCGCCAGGGGATCTTTGTCAGGGCTTTGACCGGCACAGGACAGGGCTGAAATAAACAAAGAAAAGAGGTCGGGGTGATCTGAAATTTTTAGCTTGGCATATAAATTCTTGCGATGCATTTTAATTGTATCCGGAGAGATCCGCATTTCCCAGGCGGCGGATTTAACAGAATGCCCCCGCAACATCAGGCGGGTTAACTCAGCTTCCCGGCATTTCGGACAATGGGTTCAACAATGCGTAAACGATTCTGCTCCTGTTCGGTGTATGGCGGTTTACCAAGATCGCGGCCCAGCATGATCGACAAACTCGTATCTTCGTCCAGCATAACCAGATACAGGACATCCTCCACAATTCCAGTAGCTTTATAATAAACCCGGTAATATTCACTTTGTTTAAAATTGTCGGGGGACAATTCTTTCAAATGATAAAATCCCGGTTCAATTCCCCTGAAAAGAGCCTGATAAACAGGGTCGAGCAGGTATGCTCCTTCCCCTGGAAAGGGCCTGATAAACAGGGTCGAGCAGGTATGCTCCGGAGAGATATCGCTTGACATGGAGTTCATGTTCTTCGGGAGCAATACCACTATCGAATAAATGAACAGGTATATTCCGGCAGGTTGAAAATCTCTTCAGTCATTGGACGCCTCCTTTAATTAGAAAACCTGCTTGCCCCGTTATAAAATTACCTCATTCATGCTTCCGGTGCGATAACCTTGGATATCCATTGTAATATAGCTAAATCCAAGATCCTTCAATTCGGCATATATGGCCGCCCTGTTATTCAGCACCATTTTCATTTCACCCGGTTCTACTTCAATCCGGGCAATTTCGCCATGGTGCCGCACACGTACCTGTTTAAAACCAAGGTTTAACAAAAATTCTTCGGCTTTATCCAACTGATCTATTTTATCCTGCGTTATGGGAGAGCCGTAAGGAATTCTGGACGACAGGCATGCAAAAGAAGGCTTGTTCCATGTTGGTAAATCAAGCTTCCTGGAAAGTATTCTGATTTCCTCCTTGGTCAGTTCCGCCTCCTGAAGAGGACTTTTTACTCCCTGTTCCTCTTTTGCCTTAGCCCCGGGGCGGTAGTCCGACAGATCGTCAAAATTGGAGCCATCAACTATAAACGGTATGTTATTTTTCCCGGCAATATCTTTCAGTTGCGAAAAAAGCCCGGTTTTGCAATGGTAGCACCTATCAGGGCCGTTTGATGCAAACAATTCATTTTTCAATTCGTGCAATCTTGTTTCGATTAAACGAATTCCATTTCTTTTTGCCAAATCGGCTGCTGCTTTATACTCCCTGTCCGGAAAAGTCTCCGATGCAGCCAGGACGGCGATTACATTTTCTCCAAGCACCTGTTTAGCTTTGACGAGCAGATAAGTGCTGTCTACACCACCCGAAAAAGCTACAATTACTTTTTTCAAACTTAAAAGTATCTCATCTAAATGCCTTTCTTTTATTGATAAAGTCATTATATTGTCTTCTATTTTATGAATTTAATATATTGAAAAAACTATCATTTTATCTAACACGGGTCAATAGTACACCTGATATTCATTTCAGACCCTCTCGCTATTACTCGATTCATTGTAACAATAATCGATGGCCGTTGAAACGAATTCTACCAATTATATTGAATACTTGGTTTCTTTTTCGAATTATTTTTCTTGACAGAGAAGTTTTTATATTTTATATGGTTCGAAAATAGTCTGGGTGATCAATTCAGCAAAATGTTGCACGGATTTGCAATAATCCGATAAAAAATGGCTGCATTAATGATACAACGGTTGCCTTTTAAGTAAATCGTCAAATCAACTGACGACGGCCGCATTAACCGCCATTGGCAGTCCCTTTATTTCGCACGTTTGCATCGCAGTGAATTTCGAGCATCAATAATATTTCACAAAGCTGGTTTTGCCAAATTCTTTTGTAACTTTTACAGCGATTTTGGTTCTTGCGTTTTGCCGGTTTTAGAGAACGTTTTATCCACTCGAAACACTTCATTTTTTGTGTTATATGTTGTTATTGAAACTAGTTAATACGCTATTCCATCTTTTGTAAAACCAGGAACCTCAAATAAGGACGAATTTACAAAATGGCTGAATTAGCAGTTGAGGTTGCAGGAGTCACGAAGATATTCGGTGAAAAAACCGATAACGAGGTAACCGCACTTGATAACGTAACGGTTAACATAAGCGATAATGAGTTCTTTACACTGCTCGGCCCTTCAGGCTGCGGGAAAACAACGCTCCTTCGCCTTGTTGCCGGCTTTGAACACCAAAGTCGAGGAGAAATACTGCTATTCGGGGAAAACCTGCATGGTCTTCCCCCGCAAAACCGCCCTGTAAACACTGTTTTCCAGCACTACGCGCTTTTTCCCCATATGACCATAGAACAGAATGTGGGCTTTCCCCTGAAGATGTTAGGCCGTGATGAAAAACAGATCTCCAATACCGTTCAAGAGATGCTTGTGCTTGTGAAAATGGGTGAATTTGCTACACGATATCCTGCGCAGCTCTCCGGCGGCCAGCAGCAGCGTATAGCTCTTGCCAGGGCTCTTGCGCCCCAACCCAAAGTGCTGTTACTTGACGAACCTCTATCGGCGCTGGATTTGAAACTGCGTGAACAGATGCGTACCGAACTGAAGATGCTGCAGAGAGAGACGGGTATTACTTTTATCTTTGTCACTCACGATCAGGTGGAGGCGCTGACCATGAGCGACCGCATCGCAGTGATGTCATCTGGGCAACTCCAGCAGATAGGGACTCCCATCGAAATTTATGAACAGCCGATCAATCGTTTTGTTGCGGATTTTATTGGTGAGACCAACTTTATCGAGGCAACTATATCAACAATCAGCGAAAAAGGGGTCTCCTGCCAGATCAGAGGCAATATTGAACTGTGGATCGGGGAGTCATACGGGAAGAGCGTGGGCGACCGCGTTACTCTTGCCCTGCGTCCTGAAAAAATACTATTGGAGGCCATAAATGAGGGGCCCGCAAAGGGATTCACAGGGAAAATCGAAAACAGTGTCTATGTAGGAACGGACACGATATATCATGTTTCTCTGAATGGGGCTGCACAAATGGTCGCACGTGGCCAGAATACGATTCTCGGTGAAGCCCGATTCAAAGTTGGCGACATGGTTATCGTAAAAGTGGCACAAGGCGCAGCAAGAATATTGGTGGAGGGATGAATCTATTAAAAAATCGAACAACACGGCGCTGGTTCGGCCTGGGACCGGCAGTTGCTACAATCTTTTTTTTCATGGTAATTCCCATCGGAATTATTGTCGTTTACTCCTTTCTTGAGGCAAACCCTTACGGCGGTGTGAAGCCGAATCTATCATTCGAAGCTTATATCCAGTTCCTGTTTGAGCGCGATTTTGATGACAGTGTGATCTTCAACAACGCTTACCTCATTATCTGCTGGCGGTCATTTTATCTTGCCGCATTGACTACAATATTTTGCCTGTTGATCGGATTTCCCACCGCTTATTATATGGCTATGCAGCCCCCGTCCCGCAGGAATGTACTTGTATTTCTGGTAACGATTCCTTTCTGGACCAACCTCTTGATCCGAACATTCTGCTGGATACTGATTCTGCGTGACAATGGGCTGGTCAACAATTTCCTGATGGGAGCGGGCCTGATTGAAAATCCAATAACGCTGCTTTATACAAACGGAGCGATTCTGCTGGGGCTGGCGTATACCTATATCCCCTTCATGGTGCTGCCGATCTACTCGACTGTAGAGAAATTAGACATAAGCCTGCTCGAGGCGGCTCACGACCTTTATTCCAACCGGAGACAGCTTTTCAGGTGGGTCATTCTGCCGCTGGCAGCCCCGGGCATCATTGCCGGCAGTCTTCTTGTATTTGTTCCGAGCCTGGGAGCGTTTATCGCTCCCGACCTTCTGGGTGGCGGTAAAAAATTAATGCTCGGAAAACTGATTCAGCTCCAGTTCGCTTCTTCCCGAAACTGGCCTTTTGGTTCAGCGATTGCTTTAATCCTTATGTCGGTCGTACTTATAGCAATGATGATTTACGCGCTGGGGCCTGCACGTAAAACCAACATGCACTAATTAACAAATTGCGCGAGTCCATGTTCATGAAAAATCAATCCATTTCCCAAAAATCATCCAAACCTTTTGTTATTGGTAAATTTCCCGGGTTCGGCATCATCGCCCTGCTATTTTTTTTATACGTGTATGTTCCGCTCATAATCCTGGTGGTGTTTTCTTTTAACGCCGGGAATTCAGCTACCATATGGAATGAATTTGGCATAGGATGGTATATTAAAGCCTTTGCCAACGACGACATTCAACGTTCGGCGATCAACAGTCTGATCGTAGGAGTGACCGCCACCACCATCGCTACTCTATTTGCCACGTTAAGTGCGCTGGTCATGGCACGAGGGGGCAAATTCCGCGGCCAGACAGTTTCCTACGCAATTATCATGCTGCCGCTGATGGTTCCGGAAATCGTCACTGCGGTAGCGACGCTCTCCTTTTTCAGCGCTATAGGACTGCAACTGGGGCTGGGTAATGTAATTGTCGCACATACGGTATTCTGCATCCCTTTTGCCTTTTTACCAATTCGTGCAAGGTTGCAGGGTATGGACGACACCATGGAGCAGGCGGCTCATGACCTTTACGCCAATGATCAACAGGCCTTTCGCTATGTAACTTTGCCGTTGCTCATGCCAGGGATAATCTCCGGTGCAATGCTGGCTTTTATCATATCCATTGACGACTTCATCATAACGTTGATGGTGGCACCAGCCGGCTCCACGACATTACCTCTGTATATTTATGGAATGGTGCGGATGGGAATCACGCCGGAAATTAATGCCGTATCAACGGTAATGCTTGCTGTTTCGACTCTTTTTGTTACATTGTCATACTTTACCGGACGAAAAAAATAGAGGCCGTATGAGCCGAATTCAAAACTGAAATTTATTGAAACCGGCTTATTTCGATGGATAATTATTAATTTTAGTAACCTTAATTGCAAGGAGGAAAAAATGAGAATATCACGTTATTTGATGCTAACATTTCTGGTAATCGCGATTAGTGCGGGCAGCGCCACAGCCGCGGGTCAGTTATTTATTTATAACTGGACTGATTATACTTCTCCCAAGCTGCTTGAAAAATTCGAAAAAGAAACCGGTATTAAAGTCACATTGGATACATATGATTCAAATGAAACACTGCTTGCAAAACTCAAGGCGGGAGGCGGAGGATATGACATCGCGATCGCCTCTCACAATTTTATTCCAATCATGATCAAGGAAGGGATGCTGCAAAAGGTCGATGCCCCGAAACTGAAAGGATATGGTAATATTGCCGCTCAATGGAAAAATCCAGCCTGGGACCCGGGAAACGTCTATTCGATACCATGGCAGACGGGTACCACATCATTCGCCGTGGATACTGCGGTGTATAAAGGCGACATCAACACTTATAAAATCCTGTTTAATCCACCGCCGGAACTCCAGGGGAGTATCGGTATGTTCAGCGCACCAGATGAAGTGATTAGTTTTGCCAACGCATATTTGGGTTTCGATCAGTGTAATGAAGATGGCTCACAGATGAAGAAGGTACTGGAATTGTTATTGAAACAGAAACCTTTTGTTAAAGTTTATAACTCCGATGGTATTAAAGAGCGTCTGGTCTCCGGAGACACAGCGATCCACCAGACCTGGAATGGCTATGCCATGCGTGCAAGAGCAGAAAAGCCGAGTATTCAATACGCCTATCCAAAAGAGGGAG
The DNA here is from genome assembly GCA_002084545.1 of Desulfobacteraceae bacterium 4572_123. Classification (GTDB taxonomy): domain Bacteria; phylum Desulfobacterota; class Desulfobacteria; order Desulfobacterales; family 4572-123; genus 4572-123. The sequence continues at coordinate 8,858 of NBLJ01000138.1, forward strand.
TCATTTTCTGGATGGACAGTCTGATAGTACCGAAAGGTGCAAAAAATACAGATAGTGCCCTGAAGTTTCTGGAGTTCATGATGCAGCCTGAAAATGCAGCGTTGCAGACGAACTTTGCGCGCTACGCAAACGGAATATCGGGCAGTGAAGCATTTCTGGATGAAGAGCTTAAAACAGCTCCGGAGATTGTCGTCCCCGATGGCGTGAATGCGATATTCGTTCCCGCCTGCTCGGAAAAAGCCATTAAGCTCCAGGACAAGGTGTGGACAAAGCTGAAACAGTAAACTTGTGTCACGGTTTACAGTTATCGGTTGAAAAACCATGTATTATCAACTATTTATTTCCTTGAAGATAAGCTGTTAGCTTTTAGCAGTTAGCCATTAGCTAAAGGAATCCTTTGTCATTTTGAGTTTAAGAGCCAATAGCTAAAAGCTAAAAGCTTCGTTTATTTAAATCTATAATAAAGCCTTATCATTCAAGCTTTTAGATAGTTTCCGTTCGGGTAATAGTTATAAACAAACTATAAACCGGCAACCGATTGACGGCAAGTTTGTCACGCCTTTCGAGTGCCCCGAACGGATGATCCGAATCATGCAGCGGATCAACGAGGCAAAGCTGGGCGATGTAATTGCACCTCGGGATTTCGGTCTCGACCCTGTCGCCAGGGTTCACGCACTGGAATTTATCGACTTTCTGCAAACCGCTTACGAAGACTGGAAGCAATGTCACGGTGACTCCGACGCGATGCCGACCTGCTGGCCCAGCCGCACACTTCGACAAATACTGCCTCAAGAGATCGACGGAAAGTTGAGCTACTATTCATTTGATGCGGGAACACCCATAACAGCGGGCACATGGCAGGCTGTTACCGCCTCGGTCAATGTAGCCCTGACAGGTGCCGAATTGATCCGCAGCGGCAAAAAGACCGTGTTTTCCGCCTGCAGGCCCCCGGGTCATCATGCAGGAGTTGATATCTACGGCGGATACTGTTTTTTCAACAATGCAGCCATTGCTGCTCAGTCCCTGATCGACCATGGAGCAGAACGCGTAGCTCTCCTGGATGTGGATTATCATCATGGAAACGGAAGTCAGGCTATTTTCTATGACCGGGATGATGTTCTGTATGTCTCACTCCATGGCGATCCAAAACAGGAATTTCCCTATTTTTTAGGATATGCCGATGAAACAGGTAGTAATTCTGGCAAGGGATTCAACCGCAACTTCCCCATGCCATGGGGAACCCAATGGGAGAATTATCGGGAAAGCCTCGATCAGGGACTTAAACAGATTCATCGTTTTTCTCCCGATGCCATGGTGGTTTCTTTGGGTGTTGACACCTATGAAAAAGACCCCATTTCAAAGTTCAAACTGAAAAGTGAGCATTTTCTCAAACTCGGAGATATAATTGCAAAAGCAATTCACTGCCCGAGCCTGTTTATCATGGAAGGCGGTTACGCCGTGGAGGATATCGGCATCAATGTGCTTAATGTGCTCACGGGATTCATAAACGCCTGAAGATGATTTTGGTGTCTTACTCCTGGAATAATGCCGGCAGTATTTAAAAAAATTTCTCACCCTGGAACCAAGCTCATCTCCACGTTCGATTTCCTTGACAAAATGTCGCTGAATTGAAAAAAACCGTTTATCCGAGCAGATTATCAATGAATACGCCCAGTCACAAAATTATTATCCATTTTCTAAAATGAAGCCGGACGACGGCATCGTCAATATGGCTTTAGGTTCAGGCAAAGCCGTTATGGAGGGCGAAAGAAACTTACGATTTTCTCCCCGATTTCCCGAAATTTTACCCCAGCGTTCAACGGTTAAAGATGTTCTGGAAAATTCACAGCGATATTTCTACGCACTCAAAATGGGTGAAACAACCTGTACTATTGGGATTAATGAAGCCGTAACTCTTTTAAAACGTGAAATTACCGATGCGGCCGGCGACCATCCCGTAAAATTACTCTCCAGCACCTATGATCCTGTCGAAAATCATATTCGCGACGCCTATTCTTCGTCAGGACATCCTGTGCTAACATTTGCTTCCATGCCTAAATATAAGATCTTTCCCATTCCGGAAATTATTACAACCCTGCTCGAATTGGGCCGCAAAGAATTCGGGTGTCAGGTGGAAATGGAATTCGCCATTGATCTTTCCACGGATCCAAAGGCAAATGCGCGGTTTGCAGTTTTGCAGTTACGTCCGATGAGTGCCCGGGAGGAGATGCTGGATGTGGAGATTTCGAATCATGACCGCAACCAGGCATTTTGCATTTCCCATCTGGCACTGGGCAATACCATAAACTGCGACATGGTGGACTTTGTGTGTGTAAAGCCCGAGTCTTTCGATCCTGCGCGCACCACTGAAACAGCAAAACAGCTTGCCGAAATTAACTCCTCACTGATTCGGGCCGGCCGAAAATATATACTCATCGGCCCCGGACGATGGGGATCGGAGTAATAATTGATCCAGCGTTTCAAGCAAGGCATGTGCCGGCAGGTCAGTTGCCGAGTAAAACGGCGCCGAATTCACATCCTAAAGAAAATGGTTTTTTTAAGGTTAAATAAGTTGTTGGAAATATTATATGAAATTGTGCGATCATACCCTTCTTACCTTGTTGCCGGAAGCATCGAAGCGGCTGCGGTGCCGTCATTGCCACCTAACCATCAAGGCCGCTGAATTGACCCGGGGTTATTGTCCTGAATGTTTGGAATCAGAGGGTAAAAAGCGATACGACTTCGAAGAAATCGAGGGGGAGAAATCGGTGAAAGCCCGTTACAGATGCGAGAAATGCGGTGCAATCATCCAAACCGAATAAAGAGCAGGTGATTGCCGTTTATCTCTGCGCCTAATTTCTCTTTTATTTCTTCTTGACATAAGGATTATTTTCGAATAATAATTTTTTCAAAACACTGTTTTACATATTAAAACAGCAAGCAAAACGATCGATATTTCTATCGAAGCCGGGACAAGCGTTGTGTAAAATGACGATGTTCCGGCCATTATCGACGACTGACCCGTGACACAAGGAGCAGAATAATGAGACCCTATTTTGAAAAAATGCCATCCTTCGGCCGAGAAATTTCCGACAAAAGCAAGGCCGATATAGACAACATACACAAGATCTTCGAGGTTGAAAAGGTCCTGGATGCGGAGGTCGAAACGGCCAGAAACGCAGGCTTTCCCACCGAGAAAATCAACGCCCGCGGTCAGATGACGCTCTGGCAGCGACTCGAATATCTGGTGGAAAAAGGGACCTGGCACCCCCTGCACACCCTCTACAACCCCGAGGACAACGTTGAGGGCACTACCAATGTGTTCGATGGGCTGGGCAAGATCGCCGGCCGGTGGGCAGTCATCATTGGATTTGACAACAAGGTCATGGCCGGCGCCTGGCTTCCCGGCCAGTCCGAAAACATCCTGCGGGTAACCGATCTGGCCAAACGGCTCAACCTTCCCCTGGTCTGGCTGGTCAATTGCAGCGGAGTCAAGCTCACCGAACAGGAGAAGTTCTACGCCAACCGCCGCGGCTCAGGCACGCCCTTCTACCGCCATGCCGAACTGAACCAGATGGGAATCCCGGTTTTGGCCGGCATATACGGCACCAACCCTGCCGGAGGCGGGTATCAGGGTATCAGCCCCACCATTCTCTTCGCCCACAAAAACTGCAACATCGCCGTGGGCGGCGGCGGGATACTCAGCGGAATGTCGCCCAAGGGGACTTTCGATATAGAGGGGGCCGAGCAGCTCATCAATGCGGCCAAGCAGTTCAAGGCTAAACCGCCGGGATCGGTGGAGGTCCACTTTGACGAAACCGGTTTTTTTCGCTATGTCTATGAAAAAGAAACCGAAGTGCTGGACGGCCTCAAAGACTACATGCGCGGCATTCCGGCCTATGATCCCAGATTTTTCCGGGTTGCCGATCCCCATTTTCCCAAATTAGCCGCCAGTGACCTTTACCAGTTATTGCCCTTTAATCAGAAGCGGTCCTATACATTCACGGAGATACTGGCCCGCCTGGTGGATGGTAGCCAGCACCTGGAATACCGGCCCGACTACGGCCCCGAGGTTTATACCGGACTGGTCAAGATGGATGGATTCCCGGTGGGATGCATCGGCAACAACCAGGGCTTCCTCAAAGCGGATTACCCCGAATATGCCGACTATCCCGGCATTGGCGGCAAACTCTATCGTCAGGGGCTCATAAAGATGAACGAATTCGTCACCCTTTGCGCCCGGGACCGGATCCCCATCATCTGGTTCCAGGACACCACAGGCATCGACGTGGGTGATATCGCCGAAAAAGCCGAACTCCTCGGACTCGGTCAAAGCCTGATCTACTCCATCCAGAACAGCGACCTGCCCATGATGCTCGTGGTATTGAGAAAAGGCACGGCGGCGGCCCACTATGTGATGGGAGGGCCGACGGCCAATCGGAACAACGCCTTCACCCTGGGGCTGGCCACCACCGAGATCTACGTGATGCACGGCGAAACCGCCGCGGCGGCCAGTTTCTCGCGCCGCCTGGTCAAGGACAAGAAGGCCGGCAAGGATCTCGAGCCCACCATCGATAAGATGAACAAAATGGTGCAGTCTTATTATGACAACTCCCGCCCCCTTTACTGCGCCCGAAAAGGTCTGGTCGACGAAATAGTCAAAATGAGGAATCTGAGGGGATATCTGGAAGCCTTTGCCGGCGCGGCCTACCAGAATCCCAAATCGATCTGTCCCCAGCACCAGATGATTCTGCCCAGAATCATCAAGGGATAATTTAAAAAGTTCACCCGGGATCATGGGTAAATTATAAGTATCCCGGAAAGAAATAAAAATGGCGGCCTTTTCTGTCTTAAAAGGCCGCCTTTTTCATCTATTGATCTTTCGCAGACCGCTGATCATTTATTTAGCACGGTTCCGGCCTTGTACTTTCGGGCATTGCCTACCAGTGCCCCTGCCCAGGATGGGGTTCCCAGTGCATGCAGGTGGGTATAGGTACCCAAAACGTTTTTATAGCACACACCGTCCCGATCATTGATGAATCCCTTACCCCTCAGCACGGAAAAAACAAGATTTTCATCCTTCCCGCGCCATTCGAGTACCTTCGAATAATGAAATTCATGACCTTTAAATTCGGTACCGGTTTCAAAATAGGGATTATCCCCATCAACTTCAACAACGGTATATCCGTGGCCCTGGGGTTTTCTGGAAAAACCGAATACCGCCGGCAAAACGCCCGCCATGGGATATATTTTTTTTTCGTAAACAAGTTCCAGGCCCAGATACATCAACCCGCCGCACTCGGCATATATGGGCAGCCCCTTATCAGCCAGTTCTTTTAGCTGATTCCGAAAGGTGACATTGCCGGCCAGTGTCTCGGCATGGGTCTCGGGAAAACCGCCCCCGATATACAGTGCATCCACAGCCGGCAATCCATCGTCTTCCAGCGGACTTATAAAAACAACTTTCGCACCCGCTGCAATCAGCGCTTCGATATTTTCAGGATAATAAAACTGAAAGGCGCTATCCCTGATGACACCGATGACGGGGGATGAATCATCGCCAGTGGATTGAGATTTTGAACCGGTATTTTCCGATGGCCTGTTTTGATCATCGGATTCAGGGCGGGGCGTACAGTCGGCCATATCGGCAATGGCATCCAGGTTAAGATATTTTTTAGCCGTCAGGGCCGCGGCTTCAATGGAATCAATGGCCCACTGATGTTCCGGAGTCGGTACCAGCCCCATATGCCGTTCCGGAAAATTCTGCCGGCCCAGCTTGGGCAAGGCACCGAGAACCGGTATGCCGCAGTATTGCTCGATGCTGGCGCGAATAATGGCCTCATGCCGGGCCCCGGCAACACGATTTAGAATAACCCCTTTCAAGGGAACTTCGCGGTCAAAAGCCATACAGCCTGTCACAACCGCCGCCAGTGTTCGCGTGGTTTTAATGCAGTCAAGGCATAGTATCAGTGGGGTTCCAAGGAGTTTGGCAAGTTCGGCCGTTGTGGTACGGCCCCGGGTGTCAATGCAGTCATACAGCCCCCGATTGCCCTCTATAACGGCAATTTCAGACGGGCGGGTGTGTGTATAAAATGAGGAAAGAAGGGTGTCCCGGTCAATCAGGTAGGAATCCAGATTATAGCAGGACCTGCCTGCGGCCAGTGCAAGCCAGCCCGCATCAATATAGTCCGGGCCTTTTTTAAAGGGAGCAACTGAATAACCACGTTTTTTTAATGCGGCAATAATGCCGATGGACAAAATGGTTTTGCCAGACCCGCCGCGCAGGGCCGATATAACGATTCCCTTACATCTCATGTTAGGCCCCTGCAACGGATCTGAAAACCTTTACTCACAAAGAAATCATTCCTCTTCGTGTTCGGCTGCAGCCTGTTTTCCGGTCCCGGGCAGCCCATACATGGAGGTGCTGCCACTGGACCAGTATTCCAGCACGCCGTCTACTATAAGCTTGTTGATCGTTTTTTTGGCAATCCTGGGTTTTTCCCCGAGGATTTTGGCCAGATCGTTAAAATAAAATTTGGATTTGGTTTTCAATTTTTTGGTCAGCGACTGAACAATGAGCTCTTTTGCCTCTTCGTATTCCATACTGAACCTCTCTTATTCATGTTTCGGGACACACAGAGTGTGCCCCGAAACCAATTGCTTTTTTTAAAATTTGAATTGTGATGTCTGCCGCCAGGTGTAATAGGCGGGATCACGGAAATCATCGATAAGATGATGTGTGAATTCGAGCTCACATTTCTCAAAAAATCTTTCCCAGCCGATTCTCTCTGCCCATTCACCCAGACGCTCATACTTGTTGGCATCGGCCGCATAGGCCTCGACAATCCGTTTGATGGTATCCGTCATGGTGGGCCAGCGCGGCATCTCATTGGGAATAAAAGCCACAACGACCTTGGAGAACTTGGGTGCGCTGATACGGTTTGAAACCTTACCGCCAACCATCAGCACGATTCCGTCACCTTCCGTATCCGCAAGCGGCATGGAGGGGCACATGGTGTAGCAGTTACCGCAGAACATGCACCGTTCTTCCTTTACCGAGACACTTTTTACAGTGGTTCCGTCAGCCATTTCCACCTTGGCCGGTTTGATGGCGGCGGTGGGACATGCGGCGATCGCCAGAGGGATTTCGCACATCTTATCCAGGTATTCATGATCCAGCATGGGGGGCTTGCGATGATATCCCAGAATGGCGATATCAGAGCAGTGAACCGCGCCGCACATGTTCAGGCAGCAGGCCATGGAGACCCGAAGATGGGCCGGCATACGGTGATTCTTGAAATCATCAAAAAGCACGTCCATGGTAGCCTTGACAGTACCCGAGGCATCCGTTGCCGGAGTGTGGCAATGGATCCAGCCCTGGGTATGGATGATATTGGTAATGCCGGCACCGGTGCCGCCGATGGGAAATTTATTGCTGCCCGCGGCAAATTTGCGGCTTTCCAGATCCTTTTTCAAGGGGGCGACTTTTTCCTTGGAATCCACCATGAACTCAATGTTGTTACGGGTAGTAAAGCGGACATGTCCGTCACAGTGTTTGTCGGCGATTTCGCATATTTCACGAATATGCGTTGTAGTCATGAGCCGACAGCCACCTGCCCTTACCGTATAAACCTCGTCGCCGGTTTCGGAAACATGGACCAGTATGCCTGGTTCCAGAATTTCATGATACAGCCATTTACCCTTATTGTTTTTAATAATTTCCGGATAAAACTGGTCGTATTTTTTCGGGCCGATGTCGGTAATTCTGTCCGCCATCGGTTTGTCAGGATTATAACCTGAAGATACAAATGCCATGAGTTCACCCCCCTTATCTTAGATGGTGTTTTCTATATTCATTGATATCGCGCTTCCATCCACCGTCAACCTCATCTTCCTTCCAGAAAATGTAGGGGTTGGTCCGCGGCTCCTGAACCATCTGCGGCACCGGTTTAAATCCGGTTACCTCGAGCAGTTTCTGGAAACCCTGACGTTTCATGAGTTCACCCAGCCGCTCACGGTTCTTGCCTTCTTCCATCCACCAGTCCCAAATCGGTTCAATCACGGTTTCCTTGATTTCTGTATACGGCGCTTCCACTTTAATAAATGGAACGATCAAAGAGCCCATCTGGGCGCCGTCAAGGATCGGAGCTTTTGCACCGGCAAAAATCGATACGCCCCGGTCATTTCCAATTCTCAGGGCACGCGGCATAACGTTAATGCAGTGCATGCAGCGGGTGCATTCACGGTTGTCGATCAGAAGTTTGCCGTCTTCCATCTTCATGCATTTGGTGGGGCATAGATCAATGACTTCTTTTCCGATATCAAACGGACCCCAGTCACGGCCGGAATGAGCACCGGCATTGGGAGGCAGTTCTCCGCCAATGTAGGCCTGAACCGCTTCCTGGTCAATGCGGATATCATCGCGCCAGGTTCCGATGAAGGAAAGGTCGGACCGGGCAATCGATGCTACACAGCAGTTGGGACATCCGTCAAATTTGAACTTGAACTTGTACGGAAAGGCCGGACGATGGAGCTCATCCTGATATTCCTGAGTCAGATCGTAGCAGAGATCCTGGGTATCGTAGCAGGCATATTCACAGCGGGCCTGGCCCACACAGTCTGCCGGAGTTCTGAGGTTGGAGCCTGAGCCGCCCAGATCCTGACCCAGATTATGGGTCATTTCATAGAAAATTTCTTCCAGCTGGGGCGTGGTGGTGCCGATAAAAATAATATCCCCTGTTGATCCGTGCATGTTGGTAATTCCGCTGCCGCGAA
>NBLJ01000139.1:0-2573 GCA_002084545.1 Desulfobacteraceae bacterium 4572_123
TTTTTTGCTGTATATCCTTTTTCATCGCTTCTATACTCCCATGCCGCCTAAGATTTCCGGAATCTTTTTTTCCCAGCCGATGGTTACAATATTTACACCGGGAAACCCCGCTTTTTTTATCGAAGCTACCATTTCCGCAGCCAGCTGAACACATGCGCGAGCCTTGTCAGGTGCTTTCTGGATACGTTTGATAATTTCATTCGGGATATAAACATTATCCATATTCCGCGTAATATATCGTGCCATTCCCAGGGATTTGAGCAAAAGCACGGTGGGAATTATCCGGGTATGGCGCTCCTGGGCGCGGTCCAAAAACGGTTTTACAGCCTCCAGGTCGAAAACGGGCGGAATAATGAAAAATTCGCAGCCGGCCATGATTTTGGCGTCCATTTCCACCATCTCACGATCGAGATCCTTGCCGGTTGCTCCTGCATTTGCCACCGAACCCACCATGAACTGCGGCGATCCTTCAAGTTCAATTCCGGCCATATCCCGCCCGGCCTGCAGCTTTTGAATAGTCTGCAAAAGTTCTATCTGCTTAATATCGTAAACATCCCGGGCCTGGTGATGATCACCGAAACCTGTGTCTTCACCGGTAACGGCCATTATGTTCGTGACGCCGCAGGCATTTGCCGCCAGGATATCAGCCTGCAGGGCCAGCCGGTTACGATCCCGGCAGCAAATCTGCATTACCGTCTCCATGCCGCGCCCCTGCAATATCAGGGCGCCTCCCAGTGCACTCATCCGCATCACGGCATTGCTCATTTCAGGAACAATGAATGCATCCACCACTCCCTTGACCCGCAGTGCATTTGTTACCATGTTTGTTGTGTCGGACCCCTTGGGAGGCTCTATCTCAGCCAGAATTGCAAATTTGCCGTCTTTGATTTTTTCTTTCAGTTTCATTGTTCCCTCTACAAAGTTAACCGGAGTATAGAGGGGCTCCGGTCGTTGTTAAGAACTGAATGTTATTCATATCTTGTTGTATTGACTAATTCATTTTATTGATTTAGTCAAGCTAGTTTTTAATAATTTATAAACAGTGTTAAGAGGTGCCCGTCTGGAAATGAGAATTTTTGTTCAGGATCAAGGGATGAAGAAGGTGAATTTCAGAAGGGTAGAAAAAAATGTGGTTTTAAAAGGAATGAGCGGTTTTTGTCGTCGGGTGTGATAGAGTTGTTCACGGAAAAAATCAGCAACGGGCCTTTAGTGATTGCGGGCCCGGCATTCCATGCGATTGGATATCAGGTTGCTGAGTTTACGTTCAAGAATGGCATATGAGTAATATTCTTTTGCTTTTTGAAAGTTATATTCCACCATTTTATTGTATGTTTTTCGGTCGTCGAATATGGCCCTGGCATTGTTTATAGCTTTTTTTGTAACATACCCGTCAATTTCGATGACCTTAAACCCCTTGGGCTTGATATCCATGGAATAGATGGAGTAGGTGTTGACCAGAATCGGTTTTTTAAAATAGATAGCCTCAAGGAAGGCATTGCCGAATCCTTCAAAATTGGAAGGATATGTCACCAGATCGGCGTGCGGATAAATATCATTGAGTGTATAAATTTTACGTCCGTCCCGGGTTGTGGCCCTTTTCTCGTTTATGATATCAGATACAAAGATCGTTTTGACATTCATTGTTTTTGAGTATTGGCGCACCCGTTTTTCATATCCATATCCTTCGTCTCCCGAGGCGTGGGAAATAATAAGCTTTGCCTTCATTTTAAGGCGGCTTACAAATTCAATGGCATGCTCGATACCTTTACGTTTTACGATCCGGGTCGGCTGCAGGATAAGAAGCTCGTCATCTTCAATACCCAGGGCCTGGCGGACATCCGCGGCATAATCATCCACGGGCGCGGGTGGATTGTCAAAATCCATGACATTGGGGATGTTTGTGGCCGATATCCCGGTCCTGAGGCTGAGCTGGTTGTCCGCGGAGCTGTTAATGACGACATGGTCGATGGATGCAAGATGCGGTGGAAATGCCATGTTCAGATATTCCCAGACACAATTTGTCATGAAATTCTGCCGTTCCCAGAAAAAATCATGGTGGTGTGCAATAGTATTTATCCGGGTTTCCGCGATAACTTCCGTCAGGGCCATTCCAAGCGGAATGTTCAAGGGGATCGTCAGAGAATTTTCGGTAACCAGCATATCGATGTTGAATTTTTTAATAAATGCATACAACTGGTTTTTCAGTTTTTCCTTGATCGCATGAATTTTGTTGGTAACTGTGCGCTTGCGGGTCTGAACACCAAAGGTGCTTTTGTATATTTTCCTGATTTCCGGGTCCTTGAAATGGGCCTTTGGAGCGACATGGGAATGCTCCGGAGACCGGTCGCATTCACCTGCAAAATAGTAGCAGGCAAAGCCCATTTTTGAAAAAATTGTTTCCCATTTGGTCGTTTCCAGAGAGACTCCGTCGGTACCTGACAAACGAGTGGCAATAAATCCGACATTGTGGTCCCGATTGCAGATTTTACAAAAGGCCATTTTACTCCTTATGGTGATCGCCAAGGTAAAAAAATAAGCACACAGTCTTTATTTGTCATCAATTTGTCGGTGAG
>NBLJ01000139.1:2590-13494 GCA_002084545.1 Desulfobacteraceae bacterium 4572_123
AAGGTAAAAAAATAAGCACACAGTCTTTATTTGTCATCAATTTGTCGGTGAGGGGCCACGAACGGTCAGCCTGCTGCGTTTAGCGGATGATTTTATCAGGCGGGAATTTATTACGGCACTACTTAAGCAGATAAGCACCAAGCTTGTCAAAATGTTCGATAGCGGCAAATTCCACACCGACAAGTTTTTCCTGTATATTTCTTACGATCACGGATTTTTTTATCGGCGATCGGTCTCGATCGTCAAGGTTGAACTCCACATTCAAGATGTCTCCGGGCTGAAAATCCCGTGTCACATTTACGCGGAGTTTCAGGCCGCTGCGGGAGATGTTTATCACCGTCATAAGGCCACGGTCATCTTTACCTTCAAGGGTATAGGTGCCCGGCAGATTGGTTTTTTTGTAAGTATACGCTCCGGGAAGGTTAGTGCCCTTGCGGTAGAATTTTCTTCTTTCCAGCATCACCGTGTAAGAATGCCCGCATTCACACCGACATTCCAGTACGGCTATTTTTTCTTTTTTTTTATGCTCGGATATATCCAATATCTTGTTTTTATGACACTGGGGACAGATTACAGTTACTGTATTATTTCCGTTGGTATATATTTTTTGAGTCATTGCCTTATTTTGAATTCCTGTTTAATTATCGGTTGTCGATCTGGTACAATGGACACCTGAATTTGTCCATTCCCTACAGTATCCGTATTATTTTAGGTTGATACTCCTGTTTAAGGGCCATTTTGTCGGATCTTGTTTTTATGACCAGTACCGCAATAGTAAAAAACAGGAAGCCGGATAATACCGACATTACAGATGAGTTGTAGCCCAGTATAGGGGCTATTTTCTGTCCGGCAACGGCACCGGCGATCATACATATAATCGGAAATACATACAGTAAGAAAGTAGCTCTTAATAAAGCTCCTGTTTGAAAATTTAAAACAATCCGGTCTCCCACACCGGCACTGGCCTGGTTTATGGCTTTAACCTTCATATCATTGCCCGCGGATTCACATGAGTGCCTGGACGCACATCCCTCGCAGGCGGCGCTTTTGACGGTTTTTACCCAGGCAGTGTTGTCCGCCGGTTCAATGTAAGTTACAATCCCTTCTTCTGTTGCCACAATAACACCTGTATTCTTTAAATGGAAATAGTTAGTTGTGAGAAATAAATTGACGGTTTAGCTTCACTCACGGCTCATTACTTTTATATTTGTAACCGCAAACCGTTTAAGCGATCTTTTCAGCGCTTGACTGTTTGTAGCAGATAAGACCGCATTGCAGGCAGCGATCCGCCTCACACCTGGCCGTTTCTTCACTGAATCCTTTTTCCAGTTCATTGCCGGCTGCCAGTTCGACGGCATTGGCAAGGGGCATGATCCGGCGCGTCAGCGGTGCTACATTTTCAATATGGTCGATGTTTTGAATCACTGCTTGCGGATTCACCGTATTTTCAGGCAGATACAGTGAAATGCCGTACATCAGTGAATGAATGGATGCCGCTCCCCTTCGGCCGGCCCCGATCGCTTTAACCGCTGCACTGTAATCGGTTATGGCATCGCCTTGTGCAAACAAACCGGTCTGATTTGTCTGCGGAAATTTTTTATAAGGCTCGACCGCTTCCCAGCGTAATGCCCCGGCCAGATCGGCATCAGGTTCGGTGGGTTCCTCTTCTTTACGCTTAGTGAAAACAAGTTCCGGAAAGCGTCCGGCGGCAACAATCAGCGTCTGTGCCGGAATTACCTGTCTGGAATCCGTATCAATTTCCATATATTCCAGTTCCGTCAGGTGGTTTCCTTCACCCATCAGACGGTTAATACCAACGTTGAATATCGTTTTGACGCCCTCTTTTTCAAGGGTCTTGATGTCATTATCATCAACTGGAATCTGATCGCGTGTTTCTCTAAAGACAATGGTCAGGTTTTTTGCGCCCGAGTTCAGACATATTCTGGCTGCATCAAAAGCCAGTCGGCCTCCGCCTTCAATAACAACATTGTTTTTACATTCAATTTTCGGCTGTTCGCCGCGGCCTGAATTTAAAACATCCAGTAATAAAGTAATGTCGGGCAGAGGCTGTTCGGCCGTGGGCCCGGTCTGACGCATCGTTCGGCTGTCCCAACCGCCGGATGCTGTAAAAACAGCTCCAAAACCATCCGTCAACAGCGAGTCCACCGTTATGTCCCGGCCCATGACTTTTCGGGTTTTTGCATCAACCCCCATATCAAGAATGCCTTTGATGTCCCAGTCCAGAACTTCCATTGGCAGACGTTCTCTGGCAATGGCATTTCTTAAAAGCCCGCCCAACTTGTCGGTTGCTTCAAAAACGGTGACCTCATGTCCCAGGCGGGCCGTAAAAAAGGCGGTTGACAAACCTTCCATGCCGCCGCCGATGACGGCGACACGGCGGCCGGTGTCCGGAGCTTTAAACGGCTGCACCCGGGTATTGTTTTCTCTTTCATAATCCGCGACAAAACATTTTAAGGCATCTATGGCGACCGGTTCATCAACATACTGCCTGCGGCACTGGTCTTCACACGGCCTGGGGCAGATCCGGCCGATGACACCCGGAAAGGGCAGGCGTTCCTTGATTACCTGAATACTTTTTTCGTAATCACCCAGGGTAATCTGACGTATATACTCCTTGATGTTGATTCCGGCCGGGCAGGCGCGCTGGCAGGGAGTTGTGCAGTCTTCCAGCGTATATTCCTTCAGAATTCGTCTGGTGACCGATGAAAGGTTGATTATATTTTTTGGACAGACTCGCTCACAGGTACCGCAGCCGGTACATTTTTCTTCATCGACTATCGGCAGTCCCTGGGGCCCCATGATGATGGCGTCAAACGGACAGGCCACTGCGCAGGTTCCCAGGCCGAGGCACCCGATTGAACAGACTTTCATGCCGCCGTTCAGCAGAGCCGCGGCCCGACAGTCGTTCAGCCCGTCATAAATATATTTAAGATCCGCGTCTTGAACACCGTAAGTACATCCCGGCCTGGCTATGTCGGGCTCTTTGGCTTCAACCGAAACGCCTAAAATAGCGGCGATTGTGACGGCCACATCGGGGCCGGCGGCAACGCATGAATCGGGTGCGGCCTTTCCGGCGGCAATCGCTTCGGCATTGGCACTGCATCCGGGCAATCCGCATCCGCCGCAGTTGGCGCCCGGCAAGGCATCTTCTATTGAAAGTATCTTGGGATCAACATAGACATAGAAAATTTTTGATGCCGCGGCCAGCACAATACCAATAACTGCTCCTAACCCCCCCATTATAAAAAGCGCCTGTATCATTAACCGACTCCTGTTTCTTATTCTGGTAACCGTTTACGATTGCAGATTATTTTTACCATGACCCGTCAAGCCCTCTTAAACCACTCATGTAAAGTCGTCCACTGGCCACAAAAAGTGAATAGTTGGTCAGCAATAGAGGAATTTTACAGGATTTTGCCAATTCAATAAAGCGTTCGCCCGGTTTTTTACCCCTGACGATAACAATTGCTCCCACGCCGGAAATTTCCGCTGTACGAAGGACTTTTTCTTCCGTCAAGCCTGTTAACAGTACCGATCCTTTTGCAACCGCGGAAAGGATATCCTCCATCAAATCCGCGCCGCCGCCCGCAACAACCGTCCGGTCAAGGTCTTTTTCGCCCGTTGCAACGGACGCTTTTAAAATGTCCTTTATTTCGGATACTTTCATGATAAAGTGTGTTTCCTCCTGATTTGGTACCTGCACCTGCTTTTGAAAAAATGTACTAGCGCATAAAAATTAAAAACTGTCAATGATATTTGAGGGTGCGTCCGTTTCCCCGGCGGTTTTCACTATTCAATTTGATTCCTGAGTGCCGGTGGGAGCCAATACCTGAAAGTCGCGGCCCTTTTTTAAAACCAGATTTTCGATAATTTCAAATGCCAGTTTTCTGTTTATCGGTTTTGTAATATAATCATCCATTCCCGCCTTGAGACATTTTTCACGGTAGCCTTTCAGGGCATGGGCGGTCATGGCTACGATGGGAATCTGCTCCCCGGGGGCCTCGGCTACCGTAACTTGATATCCAGCCTTGTTTAGCATCATTTTAACAAGTTTTTGATTGACCGGATTGTCCTCCGCGACGAGAATACGAACGTTGCCCTTGATCTCCTCTCTCACTGTATATTGCGTGGTAATTTTCTTTTTTTTAGTTTTCGGTTTTTTGCTTATCAGTTGTTCCAGAATTGTGAGCAGTTTTTCCCTTCTAACCGGTTTTTTTAAAAAACCGTCGAATCCGGCTTCTTCGCATTTGCGGGCATTTCGTTCCGTGGGCAGACTCATTGCAAGCAGAACCGTGTCTTGTTTTGCCTGGGTCCTGATCTGCCGGGCCACTTCGTACCCTGATATTCCGGGCAACTGGATATCGATAATACAGATATCAAACCGGCGGCCCCCGGCGGTTTCTTTTTGCAGGAGAGGCAACACCTCTTCACCGCTGTTCAAACCAATGGCCTTGATATCGGCCGAATACAAATTCTTAAGCAATATTTCAAGGCTGATTTTGTTTCCGTTAACAACCAGGATTCTCTTGCCGGCGAGAGATACCGGTATTTTGGGCTTGACCTCCGGCTGCACGGTTTTATTGAACCAGGCCGTAAAATGGAAAGTGCTCCCCTTTCCCTTCACACTTTCGACCCAGACATCGCCCAGCATGAGATTGGCGATCTGCTTGCAGATTGACAGGCCCAGACCGGTTCCCCCGTAATTTCGGGTTGTTGATCCGTCGACCTGCTGGAAAGGCGAAAAAATAACCGCCAGCTTGTCCTCCGGAATACCGATCCCCGTATCCCGGACAATCGAGTGTATTTTTATCCGGGTCGAAGTTTCATCTTCAACATCGATAATCATCTCTATGGTACCGGTTTTTGTAAATTTAGCGGCATTATCCATCAAATTGGTCAGTACCTGCTTGAATCTTACCGGGTCACCATTTACATAGGAAGGTACGTTGTCCCCGATATGACATGGGACATCAATGGGCTTATCCTTGAGTTTAAGCAGGGTGAGCTCACAGACATCATAGGCGATAAGTTCCTGATCAAAATCGATATTTTCGAAGTATAATTCTCCGGCTTCTATTTTGGAAAAATCAAGAATAGCATTGACAAGAGAAAGCAGGGCGTTACCGCTTTTCAGGATGGTGCTTAAAAGATCACGCTGATTTTCATCAAGCTTTGTATCCGCCATAATGTCGGAAAACCCGATAACCGCATTCAGAGGCGTACGGATTTCATGGCTCATATTGGCAAGAAATTCACTTTTTGCCATGTTAGCCTTGTCCGCCTGCCTGGCCATCTCATTAGCCTTGTCGATGGCCTGCTCAAGCTTGCGGTTGGCCCGTGAGAGCTCATCCGTCCGCTCTTTTACCATATCGTCCAGATGATCCCTGTGCTTTTTTAATTCTATCGCGGTTCTTTCGTGTTTTGCCACTTCCTCCTGCAGCTGTTTATTTTTTTCCTGAACTTCCCGCGTCAACTCTTCGTTTCTTTCAAAAACCCATGAAAAACGTTTGAGTAAATTGGCTTTTTCTTCATAATTTTGTCTGTTGGCACTAAGCTCCACGCTCATTTTATCTGTTTTTTCAAAAACCCACGAGACAATATTGAACCATGGTTTCCAGTTTGTCGGAATTTTTATATTAAGTTCGGATGCTTCTCCCCGACTGCGAACCAGAATAAAATTGAGCAGTTTTTCAACAGGTTCGATAAAAGAATAAAGGACAACGAGCAATATCGTGAGCAGCAATAAGCCGGCAAACGCGCCAAGCCCCGCGGTTATGCAGTGTGAATGCACGACGAGATAATCAATGTACCGGAAATCTGACAATACTGGAAACTGGATGATAATCAGGAGGGCCAAAGCAAGGAACATGGCGCCGGAAAGGGACACAAGCAGCGTTTTATGACGCATCCTGAATTTCAGATTAGTGCCGGCAGCGGCTTTTTGAGATTCCCACGTGGATTTGGATTCAGAATCATGCATGATTTTAATTTTTGACATCCTTTGTGACAAATCAAATTATCTGGCCGAAAGCTCTTATACCAGGCAAAGGCAGGTGCTTCCACCTAAATTGAGCGGTTAGCAGTTGGCTTTTAGCAATTAGTGCAATAATTTCAATATATTGTTAAAGGTCGTCATTTCACCCAATGGGTGAAAATCGCATTACTGGTAAACGCCTAAAATATAGGAACTAACCGCTAATTGCTGAGAGCTAATCGCTCATCTTAGGTTCCAACGATTTGTTCCCTTGAAGCCCGTTTCATATTATCTACATGTGCTGATAATGGAATTGCATTTTTATGGATCCGATTTCAATGACGTCAAATTCTTTCAGACGAATAACGGATTTAACTGTTTTGTAGTTAACTTTAAGCTTGGCCCGTCCTTCCAGGCAGCTTATGGTATAATGTCCGTCCAGCCTGTTGATGACGGCGGCGGTTCCGCCGACCATAAAACCTTTTGTGATGATGTCGGATGCGGCATTTTTCCCGATTGTAATTTTTTCTTTATCCAGTTTGACCGAGGGGTGGTCGCCGGAAAGAAAAGAGAGTATGCCAAGTAACTTGTTTTCAGAGTCCCGGGAAACCATTTTAGAAATGCTGTGGGCCAGTTTGGACCGGTGCCGGCTGGTATCGATGGCTATGGTTGCCATGTCCGGCATCTCTTCTTCTTCGTCCGCGGGGCGGTTTTTTTCATCTCGGTATGCGAAAATCAGTGTGTGGTTACCGATTGTTATGTGGTCGTCGTGTCTTAACTCACGTGAGATAACAAGCTGTTTATTTACAAAAGTGCCGTTTTTACTCTGCCGGTCTGTTAAAAAAAATTTATTATTTTCAAATTCAACTTCAGCATGATGGCCGGATACCGATGAATCATTGATAACAATATCGTTGCCTTCCAGACGCCCGATTTTAACAATTTTGTTTTGTTCAAGGGGATACTCGTTCAGAACCCTGCCGTTAAGATGAAGCGTTAAAGATGGCATTGTTGTTTCCTTATTTTTGTTCTTACAGCCTGCAAGATATCCTTTCTATATACTCGACATGTTGTCCATGGTCAACATCAAAACCAATAAAGGGCCGGAATAATGGATATAAAGGTAAGGAATCGGTGAGTTTACACCGAGGAACCAAAGTGCTTTTTTTTCTATTGCACCCCCCGAAGCTGATATGGTAACTGAAGGGTTGTCAGCTGCTTGAGTTTTATGAATATCAATAACCTTCCTTAAAGAAACGACCATTATGCCTGAAAACTTAAAAAAGACGGATGTCGAGCAGATTATTTATTTTTTCCTGAATCTGTACCGGGTACAGTTAGGCGTGGCCGTTCAGGATGAAAATCTGGTGGAATTCAAATGGCTGCACTCTCATGAAAACGGTGTGGACAACACCTATGAATTAAGTGTGCGGCATGGGGGAAACTGGAAATCAAGACGTATCACCATCGGTCCGCTGGGTGCGGATGTCCAGAGCAAAAGCAGGTGCTACAAGGTGGTTTATGATGATGTTCTGGTCGTAAAAATTCCGCCAAAGCCCATTGAAACGTTTGACAGTTATCTTTCCGGTATCTATGCGGAAAGAGATATTACAGAAAAACTGGCACCGGATATTATATGCATTTCACCACGCATCTCCTCAATCTTAAAAAAAGTACCGCGTTTTCGCAATAGGCAGGGCCTTGCTCCCGAGGATCTCGAAAAAAAATATATAAGTGAGCTGCGAAACTACCCCGAGGCCCAGATATATCTAAAAATGGGTCCCACATTTGTTTATTTCATGAACCTTTCCGACTATCCTTTTTTCAGTGATCTCGTGGATCCGCTGCATTTCATTGCCGACAAAGTCAAAGACCGAATAGTCAACAACCCCGGGGCATTGTTTGATATTGACGTTTTTACGGCTATTTATGGAAAGTCCAGTGAAAATTTATTTTTTACGGTCAGTGATGTTTACAGTGAGTATATTGCAGGCTGCGGGCAACTTCAAAAAAAATTCAATCAGCAAGCCGGCTCCATAACACGCGCGATGGAAACAGGGTTTGTTCGATATCTTGCCGGAGAATATGATCTTTCCGGTGCCGGCGGCATGCCGGACGATCTTTTCCATGTCTGGAATAAGCACCTGAAAAAAACATTCCGGGACAACAAAAGCGTCATTGATAATTTTAACATTACTGTTACGAAAAGTATCGGGCAAAAAAATTTTGAAGCCAATCTTCCCCGGTTTGGCGGCATTATCGGCAATATCCTTAATCTTCTGTACAGTCTGAAAAAAAAGGATGTCGCCATAAGAGATTTAAAACCTGACAATATTCTGATTGTCGGAGAGCGGAAAAACGATCCGAACATTTTGTCATTATCGACCGAGTACTCATTTGGACTTATTGACCTGGAGACCGCTTTTGACCTTTCCGGGCAGGATAAGTTGAGGCAGCCCATGCTGGCCGGTACGGCCTGCTACGCCACCCCCTCCCATGTTTTTGAGAACAGTGTGCTGAAGGAAATTTTCAGTGATCCTTTCGGCATCCTGATAATCCAGGACTGGTATGCCGCCCTGGGAACCATTTTCAGTGTGGTTACCAATGGTATGCTGTTTGAAAAAACCGGCCGTCTTCTGCCGGAAATTATAAGGGCAAGGCATCAGGCCGGTGAAGAGATCCGGAATCTGACTGATGCGTTTAAAAACAGCAGCTGGGTATTCTGGCACAGCGCCGCGGACGAATTTTATGCAAATATCAGGGAAAACGCATCTGAACTTAAACGGGTAGCCCTGAAAGTTCCTCCCGGCATTGCCGGCATGTTCCGTGATGAGGCGAACCGGTCAAAGGCCGGGACCCGGGCATTGATCATCAGCCAGATTGCATCCCAAACCCTGTTTAAAAGTAAAAAAAACCGTCAGCAACTGGCCAAATCATCCATGGAAGCCCTTGTGCATTATCGGAATAATTGGGAAAAAGATGTTAATGTTCCCCGGACGACTCCTGAAATCAAAGGCCGGATTCTTGAATTTCTTCAAAATCTGATATGGCTCAAACGGCAATTCAAACTGGAAGTGCAGACAGTATCCATGCTGGAGACTCTTTTCCCGCGGATCAATGCATACACTCTGCTGAAGATTATTTTTGCTATCGTTTTTCATGCGATGTACTGCCCTGTCTGGACCAGTCGTGAACCTCCCCGCATCGAGATGGAGATGTAACCGGTGCCTGTTATCCTGATCCTGATGGGGATGGTCATCCTGGCTTATCTGCTTGGCTCCATTCCCTGCGGTTTGATTCTGACCCGGACATTTGCCTCTAAAAACATTACCGCCGCGGGCAGCAAAAATATAGGCGCTACCAATGTGAGGCGGATCGCCGGTACCAGGCTCGGAGGGCTGACCCTTCTGGGCGACATGGCAAAAGGTGCTCTGCCTGTTTATCTGACGGCCTGTCTGACGGCAGGTGGGCCGATATCCCTGGAAATTTTTCCGGCCCTTGCTGCTCTGTCGGCATTTGCAGGGCATCTTTATCCTGTCTATCTGAGATTTAAAAACGGCGGCAAAGGTGTTGCCACCGGGGCGGGATGCTTTATGATTCTTTCGCCTTTGGGCTGCATCGTAGGCATTCTTGTTTTTATTCTTGTCATCTGTATTACCAACCGGGCCTCTGCCGGATCTCTGGCCGGCGCCGCCATCCTGCCCCTGAGTGTATGGAAGGCATCCGGATCGGCTGTTTTGACTCTCGGCGCCGCCATCATGGCGGTTTTTATCTTTTATCGCCACACCGGCAATATCAGGCGTCTGCTGGCCGGTACCGAACCTGTGATCTGGAAAGAGCAGGGCGGCAAGACGGAATAAAATTGAATGCTAACGGCTAAACGCTAATGGCTAACCGCACAGGTTGCTATTTTTTGACATAAAAAACACGAATTTATGCATTCGAATACTAACAGCCTGCCCCACTTCGCCTTAAATTCACTTTTCCCTTGACATCGATCTCCGTTTAGTTTCTAATCGCTCCAATTGCATCAATTGCTCCAATTGCATCGAACAGCTCAATCGCTTCGGTTATTTTAACCGCAATGGTTTTTTTGCAGGAGAAAGAATAAAATGAATAACAGTATTTATACAGTTGGACAGGCCGCTGATTATTGCTCCGTCAGCAGGGGAACTCTCTTACGTTGTGTCAAGTCCGGCAAGTTGAAAGCATCCCGTACACCCGGCGGGCACTACAGGATTTCTAAAAAGGACCTTGAAGATTTTGCTCTTGAAAAGGGGATGTACCCTTTGGCCAACAATCGTTCCTCTATGAAAAAAGTACTTATAGTCGATGATGACCCAGGGGTTCAGAATGTCGTTGCCGAGATTTTATCAGCTAAAAAATATGAAACGGAAACGGCATCAAGCGGTTATGAAGCCGGAACAAAGGTTATCAGATTTAAGCCGGGACTCATTATTCTGGACCTGTTCATGCCGGAGATGAGCGGATTTGAGGTGTGCAGGCAGGTAAAGGAAGACCCGGAGACCTCCGACATCAAAATACTGGCCATCACGGGCCATGACAGCCTGGAGAACAGAGGCCGAATCATGGAGGCAGGCGCCGACGATTACCTGGCAAAGCCTGTTAAAACGGCTGATCTGCTCAGGCATGTGGAAGATCTTTTAAAGACAGCGTCTTCATAGCACAGGGCGGTCCGCAGGTAAGTAACTTTTCAATCAACAATCCGAAGATCAAAAATCAAAGGTATTTAATGGAACTAACCGATAGCAAACCAGGGTATTTTCAACGATTTCAAACATTCGCCATGAACAGGATGATTCCCTCCTCAATTCAGGAGCAAGACAGCCTGACATACTGGCGCGTACGTATTCTGTTTTCGATTATTTTTACAGGGCTGTTGATAGGC
>NBLJ01000140.1 GCA_002084545.1 Desulfobacteraceae bacterium 4572_123
AATTTATCCGGCTGTCTCCGACGCCTCTGGAAGTGGCCGAGTCCATAGACATGCTGCGCTTTATCGAGCACGGACGCAAGGTGAAAATGGTACCAACCGAATACG
The DNA here is from genome assembly GCA_002084545.1 of Desulfobacteraceae bacterium 4572_123. Lineage (GTDB taxonomy): Bacteria > Desulfobacterota > Desulfobacteria > Desulfobacterales > 4572-123 > 4572-123. The sequence continues at coordinate 106 of NBLJ01000140.1, forward strand.
CTACCCATGCCGTTGACACCGTTGAAGATTTAAAGCGGGTCGAAGAATTGCTGCAGAAAGATCCTCTGACTAAAGAGTATCTTTAGGGGCTCTGGGTTCAAAGGTTCAGAGGTTCAAGGTTTGTCCTTAACCCTGAACCTTGACTATCTCGTAAAAAGTCAAAATTCTTAAATTACGATCTCATAACCTATTGAAATTATTAAGTGTAAAATTTGGGAATTGGCTATTTTCGGACTTTTTACGAAACCATCAACCTTGAACCGATCACTTCAGGAGAATTAAATAAAAATGACCTGGAAAGTTCTGGTTTCGGCCCCTTATTTTCTTCCCGTTATGGAGACCTATCGGCAGCGCCTTGAAAAAGAAGGTGTCGAGCTGATCGGCGCGCGTGTTAATGAGCGCTTGAGTGAGGAAGAGTTACTGGAGGTAATTGAGGATATTGACGGGATTATTTGTGGTGACGATCGGATCACCGAGCGCGTCCTGGCAGCGGCCCCCCGGCTCAAGGTGATTTCCAAATGGGGCACGGGAATTGACTCCATTGATGCGGAGGCGGCCGCCCGGCAGGGAATACCCGTATACAGGACCCGCAACGCTTTTTCCGAGCCGGTGGCAGATACGGTTCTGGGTTACATGTTGACGTTTGCCCGCCAACTGCCGTGGCTGGATCGGGATATCCGGCAGGGCCGGTGGGAAAAACCCCGCTTGATGGCCTTGGGCGAATGCGTCTTGGGTGTCGTGGGAGTGGGAGACTGCGGCAAGGCCGTTGTGCGCCGCGCGGTGAGTTTCGGGATGCGGGTGCTGGGCACTGATATTGTGCAGTTGCCTGATGATTTCGTAAAGGCCGCCGGCCTGGAAGTCGTTTCACTGGAAAAACTTCTCGCCACCGCGGATTTTGTCAGCCTCGGACAGTCCCTTGCGGGTTCTGGACAACTCGCCCTGAAACATCCGTGGTGATCCGCACCTTCAACGAGGAAAAATTCCTGCCGGATCTGTTGGCCGCTATCGAACAGCAGGCGTATCGCGACTATGAAACCATCGTCGTCGATTCGGGATCGCTGGACCGGACCCGGAAGATTGCGGCCCAAAAAGCTGACAAGCTGCTGCCGATTGAAAGCCGTGATTTTACTTTTGGTCACTCTTTGAATGTCGGGATTCAGCAAACATCCGGCAAGTATATCGTCATTGTCTCGGCGCATACGTTGCCCTTTGATGAACACTGGCTGGGCAACCTGGTAGAACCGCTGCACGATGACAACACGGCCATGGTATACGGGCGGCAACTGGGGGGAAAGTCTTCCAAATTCAGCGAGATCCAGGATATGCGTCGCACTTTTGGTCCCCAACGATCCGTGTTGCGTCCGCCCAGGTTTTTTGCCAACAATGCCAACTCTGCAGTTCGCAAGGACCTGTGGCAACAACATCCATTTGATGAAGGACTGCTGGGACTGGAAGATATTGAATGGGCCAAATACTGGATGGAGCGCAGCTATCAAGTCGTCTACGAACCCCGGGCGGCCCTTTACCACATCCATGAGGAAAACTGGCGACAGATCCGCAGGCGATACTACCGTGAGGCGGTCGCGGCTCGCTGGATCGGAATCCAGACAACCCTGCATGCAGTGGTCAATCCTTTCCTGGAGTTGACAAGGCTTGTTTTGGACTGGGGACGTTTTTTGTATCCAGCCAAAGACAGGGGGACAAATAGAATGCGGTTCCGGGACATGGCCCGGGAGACAATCCGCTTTCGACTCAACAAAAGCATGGGCACCATGAAGGGGCTGCTGGACGGTGGGATCATGGAAAACCCGAATGTCAGAAAAGAAATATTTTTCGACCGCACCTGTAAGGCAGTCGTCATCCAGGGTGCCCAACAGGCCGCAATCGAGGAAATTGAGATCCCGGAGGTCAAGCCGGGAGATGCCCTGATCAGGGTGGCTTACGAAGCAGTTTGTTCCACCGACATCGAAATTTATGAGGGCACTCTGGGCTATTACCAGAATGGAACCGCAAAATATCCCATCGTCCCGGGTCATGAATTCAGCGGCCGGGTGGTGAGCGTGGGACCCAACGTCAATCACCTGGCGGTCGGCGATTGCGTGGTTGTGGAATGTATTCAAAGCTGCGGCACTTGTGAGGCGTGCCAACGGGAAAACTATATTGCGTGCAAACAACGGACGGAGTTGGGGGTTATCGGCAGAAACGGCGGCTATGCGGAATATGTGGTGGTTCCCGGACGCTATGTCCACCGGCTGCCGCCGGACTTTGATTTGATGAAAGCCTGTCTTTGTGAGCCCCTGGCGGTGGCGCTGAAAGGGCTTAAGCGTCTGCGACGAACCTGGCGCGATAGAAAAGCACAAAGACAGGTCGCCGTGGTGGGTGCCGGATCGCTCGGGCACCTTTGCGCACGGGTACTTGATCTCTGGGGCCATCGTGTGACGGCCTTCGATCATAATCAGGAAAGATTGGGGTATTTTGCAGGTTCAGGAATCAATGTTTCAGAAGACCTGTCGGGCCTCGGTGATTTTGAAAACCTCGTGGAGGTGACTGGCAATCCGGATGCCCTGGATGCCATTTTGTATCAGAGCCCGCCCGGGGCTAGGATTTTGCTGCTGGGTCTGCCCTATGCCCATCGGCAATACACTTTTGAAAATATTGTCGCCTATGACAAGATGTTGGTCGGCTCCGTGGGCAGTGCGGCCAAGCATTTCGATCTGGCAATTGAATTGCTGCCTCAAATTGAGACCGACGCATTCACGGGAAAAGTACTCCCGCTATCTATGTTCAAAGAAGCTTGGGAAATTACGAAGAACGGAAAACATTTAAAAACCATTTTAAGAATTAATGACAGTCCACCGGACGAATCGAATTAGTATCTTTTCTTTGTGACTTGGTGCCTTAGCGGCTGAACTGTTACGAAAAGGCAAAAATTTTTTATAAACTCGATTTATTTGTTTACTAAAAAAAGCAGGAGCTTAAACGAATGGAAAAGCGAACCGCACATAAGTCAAAGATATCATATGAGGATACCTGGGATGATGCTTTAAAAATTATGGAAAAAGATATGTCCAATAAAAAAAGGGATTTGGCCGCAATTCTGGATAACCTACTCAGACAAAAAGTGCATGAGCGTTTTGAGAAGAGATTCTCCCGCGATTTGCATAAAAAAATTGGGATAACCATCAAAAGGGATCTACCGCCTGAAAAACGCCTTGTAGTTCAAAATGGTCTTTACAGCATAGTGCCTTTTGACACAATTTTAGATTATAATCTTATCGATATATTGGCTACGCATATTCAACAAAAAGAAAACCAAATTGATTATGTGGTTGAACTTGGAAGTGGCATTGGCATCAACTTATTTTTGATAGCATACAAACTTGACCCAGATTTAAGAAAACGGATTAGATATTTTTCATGCGAGGTTACCGATTCCGGGAGAACGGCCTGTGAGAAACTGATCAGATTCAGCGGTGAATTAAAAATGTCAGCAGAGCATTTTGACTATTATCATCCAGATTTCTCATTTCTTGAACCCCAAAAAAATATATTATTTTTTACTGCCCATTCCATTGAGCAGATTCCAAAAATAGATAAAGCTCTTTTTGAAGCGATGATAGGGGTATCGAACCAATGCAATTGCTATCATGCTGAACCTGTCGGATGGCAATACGACGAAAACGTAACGAATCAAAGAGCTCGTTTAAAGCCTAATCACTGGAAGCGAAATAGATCGAAAGTGAGGCGCAAAATAGAAAAAATTGATCGGTGGCTATTCTCCAGATATGGTGTTGGCATTGTGGATAAAAGTCATAGATTTGGAATTAATGTCGAGAAAACTGACATCGGAAAGCCAGGTAAAGTTTCAATTAATGCAGCATTGCATTCATTCGCCAAAGACTATAATACCAATCTGGTATCAACATTAAAAAAGATGGAAAACGATAGTTTAATTAGCATCGATACGGAAATGGTAAACTTATATGGCAAAAACCCATTTAACCCCACATCGATAATTTCATGGCATAAGATTGTGGAGTAGAAATTATTGCAACATTGTGAGGTTTTTTGCAAATGAAACTACGTAAACTTCCCCCAAAAAGCCATTGCAGATGAACGGCTAAGAAGTATTCTGGTAGAGTTAGATGCAACAAGGGAAGGATACCGAAATATTGTTGAACTCATCGAAGAGGGTGGCATGAAGCTATCGGAGCGTAAGCATTTTTCGAAAAAAAAATGAAAAACTTTATTTTTTTTAGTCAATAAGTCACATACTTAAGAAAATTGCCGCTGCAGGTGTTGAAATAGCCGAATATAAAAAATTACTTTTTCTAAGCTTATCGGAGAATGATTTTACTTTGCATTGGGAATCAACTTGATCAGCTACCTATCAGTTCCATGGAATTTTTGGATGCAGGCTCGAACAGACCCCGTTTGAGGTCCTGCAATTTCGGGAAGCAAGTGCTATTTCGCCATACGCTGCACGATAGAATCCATAAAGCGCAGGATTATGTTGCTGGCAGCCTTGCTGGAAAGATTCTGGATGTAGACTGATGAGTACTCGGGTTCAATCACCGGGTTTTCGTCGAGCGCCCAATCATCAAGGTCATAGCCGATCAATTCCATGTAGCCCTTGTAGGCCGGTTTGAACAGCTCGACGTCCTGTTTGGTAAACCACTGGCGCCAATCGCCGGATGCTTTTTTACGCACGACCTTGGCCTTGCCGGTGGATACGGGAACTTCCGCATCCACTTTGACCGCAAAACCAAGGTATTCGTTCAGGGCGTCAAAATTTCCAGCAATCATATTTTCATATTTGAACAAAAACCAATCATCGCCCAGTTCCATAACGAAATCGTGCATCCGATCGTAGCGCACCCGCTCTTCAGCGACAACATCGTCAATCGAACGCGGCCAGCCGTTATGCCCGCTGTAACGACACAGCTCTGCAAAAGAAACTGATGCCGGATTTTTTTCTTTTTTCAAAACCAGTGCAAGATGGGCTTCATACTGGTTTTTTTTGCCTTTATGACCTTTGTGCCAGCGATAGAGCATGCGGCTGACTGCGGCATCACGGGGATCTCTGGCCATCCAGATCTTGCGGTCATATCCACCTTAAACGTGGGTCTTTATTATTTTTTTAACGTGGTTATCTGGAAAGTCCAGTTAAATACATCCGATAGTGATCTTACCACGAAGACAGGATAGAATATAGTAACGGCCCCTCTTCGTGCCCTTCGTGGTTCAAACAGTTTAACTTGGGCTTTTTGCATAACCGTATATTTTGAAAAGTTTTCGGATTGCCACAGCATCCTCTATGCTGCGCTTATCCGAAATACATGTTTAAATATCTGAGTTACCGTTATGGGCGTATCATCGCCGAGTATTTTCTGAAAATAGGAAATCCGTTTTTTCATTTCTTCAATGGAAATGTGATGAAACTCCGGCGGTGCGTGCTTTCGCGAAACATACTTCCTGATGTTCACCACCAGCCGGCGACCCAGCGCCAGCGATCGCCCGGCGATTCGATCCTTCAGGGGGGGTGCTGGCCGAACCATCCGTTCGGTGGCCATTTTGTCGAGCACGCTAACGATCCGTTCACATGCCAGCGGTCCATCCCGGGCCGTCAGGTAACCATCGACCAGGGTGTTGCGCTCATCTCCGTCGGCGGCCCTTAGCTGCTTATTTAGAATTTTTTCCAGGATATCACGCAACTGCTCGAAATCAAAGCACTGGTGACTGACCAGGTTTGGCAGCCTGTAAAAGCCAAGATCGTAGTCTTCATTTATTTGTGGCCGGTACGATACGGCCGGCACCCGCATCATATAGGCTTCCACGCCGGTGGTACAACCATTGTGAATTAACGCTTTGGCAGCCAGCAGCCAGGGGACGACGTTGCCTTCGTTTGTAACGTGCACCCGGCTGCAGCGGACGGCGATTTTCCGGTAGACCTGCTGGTTTTCGGTGGGATGCGGCCGCACGACCACCGAATAAGATGGAAACGCCTTTTCCAGTTTGGGGATCATCTGCTGGAAGGCTTCAAATATGGCCTGTTTGTGATCCCGCAGTCCTTCAGCATAATTGCGGCCCATTCCCACGGCGGCCTTGCCGAATTGCGGCTTTTCGCCGGGATTTTTTACGGGTTGAAACAGGTTCTGGGCTGGGAAAAAGGCATTTACATGGTTAAAATTGGTATTAACAAGGATAAAATTACCATGGGTCTGCCTCAGTTTTTCTGCTTGCCGATCATAGAATGGCAGCAGCTCGGGCCTTAACATGTCGCTTCTGGGATTTCCGGTGACATGAATCGGTACCCCTTGCGGCAGCGCGGGATACCGGCGCCACAACTCGGCATTGTCCTCACCCCAGGCAAACAAATGAGAGATGTATTGAAGCGCAACCGGTGACAGCCTTCGCGAATAGTAAGTATCCGGCGGCAGGTGCACCAGCGCCTCCTCATCCCAGGTGACAATTTCATGGCCGGTTTTGCGCATGATGTCAAACATGCGCAGGTTGCTGGCAGTCATGCTTTTCGACAGGTAGATGCTTCTGGGAAAGGAGGTGATCCGCAGATCGATCTCCCTGTGCGAGCCGATGACCGATGTAAACCCCCTCCTGGCGGCGATGCATGCCAGCAGCAATTTGGGGTCGAGCTCACGGACCTGGTTTTCCACCGGGATGAGTAGAGGGATCTTGTTCTTGCTATGGTTCATTTGAAATATAATAAAAACCTTCAAACGCTCAAATTAAGTGTAAACTCAATTGGTCCGTTGTTCGTCGTCAGTTGTCCGTTGCCTATTGAGCGGCATAAGGTCTTATTTTTATAATTTTACGAGTTATGACAATATTAATTCAATTCGCAATGCTTATCTGGCCACGGACTACAAACAATTAACCACGGACGGTTGTGCGCTCTACGCACAATCAGGGTATCAGTTAATGCGAAACATAACATCCGACAGCTGTTCGATTTCCAGTTGCCGGTCATCGCCCAGAAGCTGCTGAAACCTAGCCACCTTGGTTTTTATTTCTTCTATCGCAATGCCCGGATAGCGGTGGCGTTGAAATTCAGGCTTGTTGTGCGAGCCGGGAAGACTGGACTTAATTCCTCTGGCCAGCCGCAAGGCCTTGCCCAGCGTCCAGCGCTCCAGCTGCTTTAAACGGGAAGCATTATCGCTGTCGTGTAAAATTTCAGACATTTTATCCAGTACCTCAACCATCCGTTCACAGGCCAGGGGGCCGTCCAGGGCTGCCATATAGCCTTCAAGCAGGGCCTTGCGCTCATTTCCGTCAGCCGCTCCCAGTCGGCCGCCAAGAATCCCCTGAAGCATATCCTGCAACTGGTCAAAATCAAAGCACTGATGGCTCACCGCGTTGGGCAGCCGGTAAAAGCCGTTGTCAAAATCTTCATTGACCGTCGCCCGGTAACTGATTGCCGGTACTCCCAGGACAAAGGCCTCAAGCCCCGTGGTGCAGCCATTGTGCAGCACGACCTCGGTGGCCATTAACCAGGGCACGACGTTGCCCTCGTTGGTTACATGCACCCGTGAACAACGGGCGGCGACCTCATGGTACACATCATGGCGTTCGGTCGGATGGGGGCGAATCACAATGTTGACATCCGGAAACGTCTGATCCAGTTTAGGGATCAATTGCTGAAAATCTTTAAACACGGCATGTTTGTGATTCCACAGCCCTTGGGCATATTTCCGGCTCATACCCCGGGCGGCGCGGCCGAACCGGGCGGTCTCCCCCGGCTTTTTCACCGGTTGGAACAAGTTCATGTCCGGACCGAAGGCATTGACATGATTAAAATTGGTATTGATCAGTATAAACTTTCCGTATCGGTCGCGCAGGGCCTGCACTTCGTCTTCGTAAAAAGAATGCATTTCCGGGCGCAGCATATCTGTGCGGGGATTGCCGACACTGTGAATTGACAGATCATGTGGCAGGTGAGGGTACTGTTTCCACAACTCGACATTGTCCGGGCCCCAGGCAAATAAATGTGAAACATGGCGGATCGCTTTGGGATGCAGTCTGCGCGAGAAATAGGTTTCCGGGGGCAAATGCACCAGCGCTTCTTCATCCCAGGTGACGATTTCATGACCGAATTTATGGGCAACCTGAAAAAAGAGAAGGCTGCGGATGGTCATGCTTTTGGACAGATAGATGCTCGGTGGAAAGGAATCGATGCAAAATTCCATCTCCCGCCGCGATCCGATCACTGAGGAAAACCCCCGCCGGGCCGCAATACAGGCCAGCAGGAGCTTGGGATCCAGCTCACGCACCTGGTTTTCGACGGGGATTAGCAGCAATGTGTTTTTCATGGACATATTCTTCCTAAATTGAGCATTTCAAATTTAAAAAGCAATCATATGTGAAACGCTCAACATAGGTTCCGGTTATTGCCTGTTGGTTGCGCCTGCAATGCGCACAGCCAGGCTTTTCCCATCTAATTTATGATATTGAAGCGCTTCCGGCGGCGTACCGCAGGCCGGGAAATCATCGACGCCAAATTTTTCCAGTTGTTTTTGTCGCAGCGCAGGAGATGCCATCAGGCCGTTGAGCAAAAGATCGCCCAGCCCCCCGTAGGGAGAATGATTGTCCAGGGAAAAGAGGAACTCGCAGTCACCGATGACTTCTTCAAGCCAGTCGCCGTCAAGTTGGTTTAGCCAGGGCAGGTTCACAATCTTCAGCGCAAAGCCATCTTCTTCGAGCAATTCAGAGGCCTTAAGGGCTTCATTGAGCATCACCGGGCCGTAGGCGAACAAGACGGCATCAGTGCCCTCGGTGAGCACCGCTCCTTTTCCAGGGGTAAAACGATAGTCCTGCGGCAGTGTAATGCTTCGCGGAGAGGGGGAGATTACCAGGCGCAGCATGCAACTTTTTTCGGCGGTATTCACACACCAGTCTAACGCCAGTTTCGTTTCTATCGCATTGCACGGCTCCAGAATTGTAATGTTGGGCAATGCACCGAAAAGCGAAATATCGCGCAGGCTCTGGTGGGATTTCCCCGGACCCGCTGGAATCAGGCCTGCGTAGTGGCAGACATAGATGATTTTGGTGTCTTCGGTGGCATTGGTATAAATTTGCTCGTTTGCACGGGAGGCTAAAAAAACGCCGAAGGAATTGACAATCGGCAGCAGCCCTTGCAGGGCGAGCCCCCCTGCCATGGATACCATATCCTGCTCGGAAATTCCGTTTTCAATGAAACGCTGCGGAAAGGTATTTTCAAAAGTTCGCAGGCCGCAATCGGCGGAAAGATCGGCATCCAGCACCACCATGTCTTTTCTTTTGGCGCCCACCTCGACCAGGGCGTCGCCGAATGCATTGACCACCTTCTCGGCGGTATCTTTGAGGCGTTTGCGGTTCTTTTCCCTGGTTTCCAGCAGTTCGGTTGTCAACGGTTCCAGGCCGTACTCACCAAGGCGCGTGTTGATGCGGTCGGTAAGTTCTGCATAACCCGCTTCGAAGGAATTATCGTCCGGCGCGCCGGCATGCCACTGATACAGGTCCTCTTTTTCTTCGAGCACGCGGTGGCCTTCCATAAATGACACGCCGCGGCCTTTTACGGTGTCGGCAATCAGCACCTTGGGTTTGTCTGTAATCTGATCAAAGCGGGTAAAATTGCTTTCCAGGTCGGCAAAATTGTGCCCGTCGCAGCGCTGGACATGCCAACCGAAAGCTTTAAATTTTCTTTCCAGGTCCCCCAGGGAAATAATATTATCAACAGACTTGTCGGATTGAATTTTATTGAAATCAACAATTACCTGCAGATTTGCTATTTTCTGGTAGGCGGCGGTTTGCAGGGCCTCCCAGATTTGTCCCTCCTGAAGTTCGCCGTCTCCGGTCATGACAAATACGCGTCCCGACCATCCGTTCATCTGCTTTGCGATGGCCATTCCCTTGGCTTTGGATATTCCCATGCCCAGAGACCCCGAATTGGCTTCGATTCCGGAAATATGAACATCCGGATGCCCGTGGGTGCCGCCGAGGCGCCGCAGGTTGATAAACTGCTGCTGCGAGATGATTTCCAGCGAATACAGCACGGCGTAATGGCCGGGGGCGTCATGACCTTTTGAAGAAAAATAGATGTCGCGGTTTTGATGACCCACGCCCAGTTCAACGGTGTTCATGTGGGCGTAATAGAGAAATGTTACAATGTCCAGGCAGCTGAAACTGGAGCCGAGATGTCCCGAGCCGGCGCGTTTTACGGTGGCCAGTGCATTGGCACGGCACATATCACCGAGCAGTTCGAGCCTATTGTGCTTGTTCAAATCAGCATTGTGGATGCGTTTAAATTCTGTTTGCGGGATGAGTTTGATTTCGATCATTATAGCCGGGACTCCTTTTTTTAAGTGTAAATTCAGCCAATGGCAGAACTCGCAGAGGGTGAAAATAAAATGCTTTTGTAATTACTGGCGAAGCCAGCCAAATTTCCAGTTTTTGCCGTTTTTTTTCTGCCGCAGACAGCATGGTTCTTGTTTTGCTCAGCGCTCTCAGCGAGCTCTGCGGTGAACTATTACTTCTTTATGAGTATATAGGTTGCGTTATATGGGGCAGGCTTGCTTCACCGTTTTGAACCAGCTGTTCGGCAAGCTGCCAGTCGTATGGGTTGTTGACGTCAAAACCTTCGTAGGCCTCGGTGAAAAACGGCATGATCACGTTGCCGGCAATGGTGCGCTCCTCGAAAACAACCCGCGACCATGCAATTTCCAGGCTCGCATTTTGCACGTATATTTCCGGCAGCGAGGGGTACTGGCTGCTGTGCCAGGGCTGCTCCGCAGGACCCAGCGGCAGCAGTGGTGTCATGCGTTGGCCCCGCACCACCCACATTTTCCCGGGATGCTGGGTGCATTTTTCCACCGCTCGCAGCGAATCCACCCCCGTTTCGGCTAAAAATGCCTGCCAGGCCCGCCGGATGGTTTCCGACGGCCGAAACGGGCTGGTCGGACGCAGGATGCTGAAACAGTCATATTGGCGGCCCTTCTGCTGCAACCGTAGCAGTGTGGATTCCAGCCACTCGATGTCGGGAGAGTGATCTCCTGCGATTTCAGCCGGCCGTAGAAAAGGTACCTCCGCGCCGTAATGACCGGCGATATCCGCATAGGTTTGTGAATCCGTCGATACGACCACATCGGTGAAAATTTCACTCTGCCTGGCCGCTGCAATCGTATAGGCGATCAGCGGATGGCCCGCCAGCGGCCGAATGTTTTTATCCGGCACCCGCTTTGAGCCCGAGCGCGCCGGAATGAGGGCGACAATTGTGGGTTGGCTCTGGGTCATTTACTTTCCCTTTGGAATGACGAATTTCGAATGACGAATGTCGAATTAAGGAATTCTTCCGATTTTACATAAAGCGTTATAAAAATAGTGGAGCGAAGCGATATCCTGCATTCGTCAATCTTCATTCGTCGTTCTTCATTCCTATAGTTTCTCCGGATCAGTAATAATATATATATCTTTCAACTCCGAATAGACGTCTATGGCTTCGGTGCCGGGTTCCCGTGATCCGTTACCCGACTGGCGCAATCCCCCGAAGGGCATGTGCGGTTCGCTGCCGTAGGTTCCGGCATTGACCACCGCCACTCCGGCCTGGATTTTCTGGGTAAATTCGATGGCGCGATGAATGCTGCGTGTGTGAATGCAGGCCGTCAGTCCGTAAGGCGAATCATTGGCCATCTGCAAAGCGGCTTCAAAATTATTGACGCGATACAGGCAGGTGATCGGGCCGAACAGCTCGGTGGTGGAAATTTCATCATGGGGATCCACCTGCTCGATGAGGGTGGGGGCCATGTAAAATCCCTGTGCGTGCGCATCACCGGTCAAGCGCTGACCGCCGGCCAGAATGACCGCTCCGTTTTGTGCGGCACGGTTGACGGCCGCCAACATATTGTCCAGCTGTTTCTGGTTGATCACCGGGCCAAGGTTGTTGTTGTCGCCCGGTCCGACGGTCAGCTCACTCGTACGCTGCACGAGCATGTCGCGGAAATGATCATAGACGCTGTCAAAGATGATAATCCGGCTGCCCGATGCACAGCGCTGCCCGGCGTTGCTGAAAGCCGACAGCAGCACCCATTTGGCGGCTGCTTCCAGATCCGCGTCGTCACAGACAATCAAGGGGTTTTTGCCGCCCAATTCCAGCGAGACCTTTGCCAGACGCGCACCGGCCACAGAGGCGATTTGACGGCCCACGGCGGCAGATCCCGTAAAGCTGATGACATCAACATCCGGATGGGCAACCAGCGGCGCTCCGGCTTCCTCACCGTAGCCCTGCACGATATTTAAAACGCCGGAGGGCAGACCGACTTCATG
>NBLJ01000141.1 GCA_002084545.1 Desulfobacteraceae bacterium 4572_123
TGATCCAGGGACCGCGAATGAGAATCTCGCCCGGGGTCTTGCCGTCCGGGGGGACCTCCTCTCCGGCCGCATTGACCACCTTGATGTCAAGACCCACCACACAGTAGCCCTGTTTGCGCTTGAGATCCCACCGCTGTTCCTCGTTGAGCTCTTTTGCAAGCCAGGGCATGAGCCGGTTGACCGTCACCAGCGGGGTGGTTTCCGTCGCCCCGTATGCATGAATGATCTCGGCTCCGGTTAAATCCCAGAAGCCTTTCATCATGGCCACCGGCGGCTCGGAGGCCCCGGAAAGCAGCCGGGCCCCGGCAAGATCTTTTCTTCCACCAGCAGCTTTGATAAACTGTCCAGAGTGTCCAGGGTGTACATGCCGGGAAACACCAGCCGGCAGCCCACCATGGCGGCCGCCTGGGCCAGTCCCCAGCCCAGGGCATGAAACATGGGCACCACCTGGCAGTAGGTGTCTTCAGGGCTAATGTTGGTATTCATGCCGATGGCCGTAGTGTGCAGATAAACATCGCGGTGGGAATAGTAAACGCCTTTGGGCTTGCCGGTGGTGCCGGTGGTGTAGCAGGCTGCGTAAGCCGACCGCTCGTTCATATTGGGCCAGTCGGATACCGGCGAACCGTTGGCAATCAGATCTTCATAGGAATAGGTGGGTTCCAGCTTGGTCTTGACGTCTGCGAGTTTTTTTCCGGGCATGGTGATGATCGTCCAGCTCTTGACGTTTTCACACAGCGGGGCAATGCCTTCTGCGATGGGCAGCAGGGTCTCATCGACGATGATATGGCTGATGCCGGAATGGTTGATCACATAGCTCAAGTCCTGGGGGGCCAGCCGCAAATTGAGCAGTACCATGACCGCCCCAGTGGCGGGCAGGCCAAAATAGATTTCAAAGTTTTCATGGCTGTTCCAGGCCAGCACGCCGACCCGATCTCCGATTTTCACACCGATATCGCCCAGTCCACCGCCCAGTTTCTGCATGCGCTCATAGGCATCTGCGTAAGTGTAGCGCAACATGCTGCCATCAAGCCGGCGACTGACAATCTCCTGCCGGGCGTAATTGCGCGCGGCATGTTTGATGATGGTTTATCAACTTTAAATTTCGCACTCCAAAGACTGTCCCATAACCGCTTGGACAACACATCGACATTTCTTTCATTCACCCCCGCTGCCAGAAAGGCTTGTTCTATTCCATTTCTTTCTCCTTTAAGTTTAATGATGAATAACATCACCAGGATTTGGGTTACCGCCCAATCGATCCCCCAGTTGAACTTTCCTTTTATCCAGACTTAATTTAGATTTTTTCACGATTGTGCCGGATTCGGCTCCCCGCCAAAGATGGTCCCCCAGACGGGAATATCCTTTAATTCCATGGGATCGATTTCAAGAGGGTCGGCTTCGAGCACGCAAAAATCCGCTTTTTTGCCGAACGCGATGCTGCCGATTTCACGGTCCAGATGCAGTTGATAAGCCGCTTCGATGGTCATGGCCCGCAAAACATCTTCCACCGGCACCCGCTGGTTGGGGCCCAGGATGGTTCCCGATTCGGCGGTCATGCGATGAACCGTGGCCCAGGCGGCAACCCAGGGCAACTGGGGGGTTCCCGGCGGATCATTGTGAAAGCCCCAGGGCACCCCCAGCCGCTTGGCCGTGCCCGTCGGCGTGATTTGATGGGCGCGGTCGGGGCCCTGCAGTTTCAGGTGGTCGTCACCGTAGTAGTAAATCTGGGTGGTAAAAAACTGCACGGTCATCCCCAGTTCCCGGGCCAGGCGCAACTGATATTCGGTGATATTGTAAGCATGATCCATGCGGTGGCGCATGTCCGGCCGATAATGTCGGCTTTGCGCCTGCCGGACCGCATCAAGCACCACCTGGCAGCCGGGGCGACTGTTGGCATGGGTGATGGTGGAAAGCCCGGCGTCATGAAAACGGATGATCTGATCGGTGATCTGTTCGGGATCGCCCTGCATGTGTCCTTCGGCAGATCCGTCCCAGTAGCCGGGCCAGCCGATCGGTGATGTGCGGGAAATGATGGAGCCGTCGGTGTACAGCTTCACGGGGCCAATGCGAAATTTATCAGACGCCTCGCTATCAGCCTTTTTAACCGCGTCGATAAAATTATCCACCGATCCGGCTTGCGCGATGCCGTCGCGCGCCCAGGGGAAACCCATGACCCGCACGTTGACATCGGGCTTTGAAAGCAACCCTCGAAAAGTCGCCAGTGCTCTGTCAAATCCCAATGCGCCGAATGCGGCTTCGGTCACCGTGGTGTTGCCACCGGCGGTAAACAGCGGCAAAATGGACTCGATTTTTTCTGCACTGATGTCCGCCACCTCCGGTACGGCAGGTAGTACGCATAATAGGCCTTTGGCTTCGATGAGGGTCCCGGTGGGCTTGCCGTCCGGATCCGTCTGAACGCCATCGGGCACATTATTCGTTTTGATTCCGGCCTTTTTGAGCAGAAAGGAGTTCGTCCAGAACCGGTGAAATACCAGGTTGGAGACCAGAATCGGCCGATCCGTGGACACATCATCCAGCTCGTCGATGTGCAGAAAGGCGCCGGTCTTGTTCTCATCATAGGCCACCGCGTACAGCACCTGCCCGGGGGGAAGTTGCCTGTCCAGTTCTTTCAGACGGTTGAGCACATCGTCTTTGGTGGGATAAACCGGGAAAAAACCGCCTTCCGGCCGCGGCCAGGGGATCTGGGCCACAAAATGGCCGCTGTAAATCAGCGCCTGCAGCTCCACGTGGGTATGGGCGTCCACCAGTCCGGGCATCAAAATTTTGTTTTCAAACGTAGCATCCACTTCATACGGGCCAAAGGGGGAATTTTTCACCCAGCCGCTGATATCATCCAACGGCCCCACAGCCAGAATCCGTCCGTCCTTGACCGCCACGGCTGAGGCGACGGGCTGTTCCGGAAACATGGTGATAATTTTTTTGGCCGGAAAAATAGTCGTTTTTGCTGACATGCAAACCATCCTTTCTACATAAATGCTAATTTCATTGCCTGTCCATCCTTTAGAGATTACCCGAACGATGGCGTATGTACTTAGGAATTTGAATCAATAGGAAACCCTGTAGATATCTGATACATTATCTTTTAGATGTTATTTATAAGTAACAAATGGAAAGAAATCAATTGCAAATATTAATAATAAATTATAAGCAAAATATAAGGGACTTGCTTATATTATATCTAACTTCTCCACCGGTCGCGACCGGTCCGCATCATATGCATATGCATTTGGGCATCGCTTAACGTGTCCATTTGGGGTAATCATGGGTGTGCGATCAAGGATACTGGTTATGGCAGGCTGCGCAGGTAAGCACCCAGATTGGTACCGGTTTTTCGAAGCCCCTGTTTTTAATGACAACGGCGTGCCGACGCGGAAAAAATGCGTTGACCTCGCGGTATGTGCATGGACGCTTGCCCTTGTGGAGTGATCGCGCTGGGATGATGGTGGCACATTTTTTAAAGATTGACAGTGCCCGGCTGAGGTGCCATATTCAATGACGGCTGATCACTAAAAACCCCCGCCGAATCGACGAATATTCCATGACGGGCACCTCTTTCGACATTTACCAGGGAATCCCCACCAAAGACTATGGCCTGATCTTCAAAGCCATCATGCAGCATTCCAAAGACGGTCTTTTTGTCACCGACCACAGGGGCAATGTGGTCATGATCAATCGGGCCACCGAACAGATGTGCGACATTCAGGCCCACCAGGTGTTGGGCCGCAACGTTGGTGATCTGGTCAGGGAGGGATTTTGGAATCCGGCGGTATCCCTGCAGGTGATTGAAAAAAAACGACCCATATCGCTGATCCAGACCACCCGCCAAAACAAAAAGCTCCTGTCAACGGGGATACCGATATTCGACGAACAAAACGGTGTGTGGGGTGCCCGGGACCAGCGCAGTACCAATTTAGGTGCCGGTTCGATTAAATCGGAGAACCCATAACAAACTGTTATTCATCGTTATTGCTAATACCCTCCCAACTTTTCCATCCTCAGCGACCGGGGCCCAGCACATATGGCACAGCGTTTGCTGTTATAAAGCAACCACGTTTTCTAAATTTTAACTTGTCCCTGTTCGGAAAAAGGAGAAAAATCATGACCACCACCCTGCCCACCCAAGCACGGATCGTCATCATTGGCGGCGGCATCGTCGGCTGCAGCACGGTCTATCATCTGACCAAAATCGGTTACTCCGATGTGCTTTTGCTGGAACGCAAGGAAATCGGTTCAGGCACCACTTGGGCGGCTGCCGGCCTGCTGGCCCAGCTTAGACAGAACCAGGAAATGACAAATCTGGCCAAATACGCCCTGCAATGCTACGCCAAACTGGAAGCAGAAACCGGCGTGGCCACCGGATTCAAAATGAACGGGGCCATCGGCGTGTGCCAGACCGAGGACAGACGCCGGGAATGGCTCAGGGGCGCTGCCATGGCCGGCGCCTTTGGCATTGAAATGCACGAAATCAGCCTCAAAGAGGCCGAGGAGATGGTGCCAGGCATGAGTACCGATGATCTGGTCGCCGCATTCTACCTGCCCAATGATGGCATTACCGACCCGACGACCACCGTCCAGGCACTGGCCCGGGGCGCTAAGATGGGCGGGGCCACCATTGTCGAAGGGGTAAAGGTGACCGATATTGACTTGAAAAACGGTGTGGTCAGAGGGGTCAGCACGGACCAGGGCGAGATCGCCTGCGAAATCGTGGTCAACTGCGCCGGCATGTGGGGACGGTATATCGGTCAAATGGTGGGAGTCGGCATTCCCTTGTATGCCGCCGAACATATGCATGCCATCACCCTGCCCATTGAGGGTATTAAAAAGAATTTTCCCACCGTACGCGATTTTGACGGCTGCTCTTATTTTAAGGAAGAATCCGGCGGCATCCTGATCGGGGGCTTTGAGCCGGTGGCCAAACCATGGGGTATGCAGGGCATCCCCGACGGATTCAAATATACGGAATTGTCGGAAGATTGGGATCAGTTTGAAATTTTTCTGCAATGCGGTCTCAAACGGTTTTCGTTACTGGAAAGTGCCCAGATTCGCCACCTGGCGGTGGTGCCGGAAAGCTTTACCCCGGACAACGCCTTTCTGGTGGGAGAAGCCCCGGGCGTTAAAAACTTCTTCGTGGGCTGCGGCATGAATTCGGTCGGCATCGCCAGCGCCGCCGGTGTGGGGCGCGCCCTGTCCCAGTGGATCGATCAGGGCTATCCTGAAGAGCAGCTATGGCCCGTGGATGTGCGCCGCTATTTTCCCTGGCAGCAAAACAGCCGCTATCTGCATGATCGGGTTGTCGAGTCGGTGGGGATTCTCTACGAACATCATTACCCCAACCGCCAGCGCACGACGGCACGTCCGGTGATCTGCTCGCCGGTCCATGATCGTCTGGCCGACAACGGCGCCTGCTTCTCCATGATTGCCGGCTGGGAGCGGGCCGACTGGTTTGACCACCAGGGGGTGAAACCGGAGCATATTTACAGCTGGGGCCGGGCCAACTGGTTTGACCATCAGGCCCGGGAGCACATGGCGGTACGCGAGAATGTGGGCCTGTATGATTTGTCCTCCATGGGCAAACTGCTGGTGCAGGGCCCGGATGCCGAAGCCGTGCTTCAAAAACTGTGCGCCAATGATGTGGCCGTATCAGTCGGTAAGGTTGTTTACACGCCGGTTCTCAATGCCAGGGGCGGATTTGAAACCGATGTCACCATTACCCGAATCGCTGAGCAGTCTTTTTTCATTGTCACTGCTGCCGGCACGACGGTTCGCGATTATGATTACATCCGCAGACGAATCCCGGCCGATGCGTGTGCCACCGTTGCCGATGTGACCCACGGCTACGCCATGCTCGCGGTCATGGGGCCCCAATCCAGGGATCTGTTATCCATCTTGACCGACGAAGATCTTTCCAATGCGGCTTTCCCATACGCCACGGCCAAAGAAATGGACCTGGCCTACGCCCGGCCGCTGGCAGTGCGCATGTCCTACGTGGGCGAGCTGGGGTGGGAGTTTTATATCCCCACTATGTTCGCGCTACCGGTATTCGACGCCATCATGGCGGCGGGTGAAAAATTCGGGCTGCGTCTGGTGGGTATGCAGGCAGTCAACTCCCTGCGGATGGAAACCGGCTACCGCCACTGGGAATCGGATATCACCCCGGAAGACACCCCCTACGAGGCAGGCCTGGGTTTCGGGGTTAAACTGGACAAAGGCGAGTTTGACGGCCGGCCGGCACTGATCCGGCAAAAGAGGGACGGATTGACGAAGAAAATGGCCATGTTCACCCTGGATGACCCCGACCCCATGCTTTATGCCAACGAACCCATTTACCGTAATGGTGAAGTCGTCGGCCAGATCCGCTCGGGTGCTTACGGTCACCTGCTGGGCTGTGCCGTGGGCATGGGTTATGTGAACCATGCCGGAGGCGTGACGGACGACTGGATTATTTCCGCAGATTATGAAATCATGATCGAAGGTGAAAAAGTGCCGGCCAAAGTCTTTTTGCGTTCACCTTACGATCCCAATAACAAGCGCACCAAAATGTAGTTTTTGGGCCGCGTTTGATGCCAGGCCGGCTGTAAACCCAAAAGGAGAATCATGGTGAATATCATCGTACTAGAAGCTATCTCAAAAAAGTCTTTTGGCCCAACCTCGGTGTTGGGTCCTCGCTTCAAGTCCTCGACATACTTAAGTATGCCTGCGGGTTGAAGCTCGGCCCCGCTTTGGCCATGGGCGCCGATGAAGCGGTGCTGATCGACGACCCGGCCGTTGAAGGCAGCGATGCGCTGGCCGGGGAGCTCACTGCGGTTGTCATCGGCAGCGAGGTGGCGCAAATGGCCGCCGGCCTCGGCGCATACGGATTATGCCGCATCCTGGGGTGCGATCCCGTCATTGCTTACCCGGTGGCAGGCGACTTTGTGACCCTTGTGAATCTCCCGCAACTCCGGTGCCTGGGACCAGCAGTTTTGTCCGGGATCGGCAAAGGGGCAGCGGGGAGCAAAACGGCAGCCTGGCGGCGGATCAATGGGACTGGGCGGATCGCCTTCCAGGTGAACCCGGCGGCGGCTTC
The DNA here is from genome assembly GCA_002084545.1 of Desulfobacteraceae bacterium 4572_123. Taxonomy (GTDB): domain Bacteria; phylum Desulfobacterota; class Desulfobacteria; order Desulfobacterales; family 4572-123; genus 4572-123. The sequence continues at coordinate 7,088 of NBLJ01000141.1, forward strand.
TGGCCCCGTCGGAAGCAATGGACGGCACAGCCGAAAGCAATGCCCAGGTATAAGGGTGCAGCGGGTGCTTGAACAGCGAGATTCGATCGGCCTGCTCCACGATTTTGCCCAGATACAGGACAATAATTTCATCGCACATATGCTGGATAACGGCCATATCATGGGATATGAAAAGGTAGGTCAAGTTATATTCGCGCTGCAATTTGATCAGCAGGTTTAAAATTTGGGCCTGGATGGCAACATCCAGAGCGGAGACCGGCTCGTCACATACAATCAGGTCGGGCCGCGTCGCCAGGGCCCGGGCCACACAAATCCGCTGGCGCTGACCACCTGAAAACTGGTGGGGAAAAGCACTTTGCTGGTCCGGCCTCAGCCCCACCTGGGAAAACAACTGTGCCACCTGTTCGCTACGCTGTTTTGCAGTACCGATTTTGTGAATTTTAAGCGGCCGGGCGACAATATCACCGGCGGTAAACTGCGGATTCAAAGATGAATAAGGGTCCTGGAAAATGATTTGTATTCTGCGGCGCAGTCCTCTAAGCGCCTTCTGGCCGAGATGAAAAACATCCTCACCATCAAAAAATACAGCGCCTGAGGTGGCTTCGATTAACCGCAGGATAGAAAGCGCGACGGTGGATTTGCCGCACCCGCTTTCTCCCACCAGGCCCAGCGTTTTTCCCCGGGTCAGCTCAAAGCTGACCCCGTCGACGGCTAACACCGTTTGCACCGCAGCCAGCGGATGGGCCCTTGGCAGTGGAAAATAGGTACAAAGATCCTCGACTTTGAGCAGCACATTATCGGTCATCATTTATCCCCCGCCGCCCAGCATACCGCGTAGTGACCTTCGCCGACTTCCACCTCGTCGGGCATTTTTTCACGGCATTGCGGTTGCACCTGTGGACACCGCGGCCTGAAAGGGCATTTCCCGTCCAGCAAACTCAAATGAGGCACAAAACCGGGGATCTCCGCCAACGCCTCCCGCACCGGGCCTGGATTGGTTTTGATATAAGGCGCACATTGGAGCAGCCCCCGGGTATAAGGATGGCGGGGGTGACCGATGATCTGCTTTACCGGTCCCTCCTCCACCTTGTGCCCGGCGTACATGACGGCAACCCGCTGGGCAACTTCAGCAATCACCCCCATGTCATGGGTGATTAAAATAATGGAGGTGCCCCTGGTTTGCTGAATGTCGCGCAGTAGATCGAAAATCTGGGCCTGGACGGTGACATCCAGGGCGGTGGTGGGTTCATCGGCGATCAAAATGCTCGGCTCACAGGACAGGGCCATGGCAATCATCACCCGCTGGCGCATGCCGCCGGACAGTTCATGGGGGTACTGCCGTATCCGGCGTTTGGCCGCCGGAATCCGCACCGCACGCATCATCTCCAGGGCCTGCTGCATAGCGGCAGATTTTGACACGCCCTGGTGGCGCTGGATATTTTCGGCAATCTGGGTGCCGACTTTGAATACCGGATTAAGCGCTGTCATCGGTTCCTGAAAAATCATTGAAATTTCATTGCCCCGGACATCACGCATCTGCTTTTCACTCAGCTCGACCAGGTTCTGACCCCGCAGCAATATTCGACCGGAAGCGATGCGACCCGGAGGGGAGGCAATCAGTCTCATAACGGCCAGTGCGGTCATGCTCTTGCCGCAACCGCTTTCCCCGACAATTCCCAGCGCTTCTCCAGCGTTAAGATGCAGATCGATCTGGTTGAGTACCCGGATATTTCCCCTGCGGGTGGCAAAATCAACACACAATCTTTCAATCTGCAAAATTGGCTGCCCGTTGTTCATAATTTATAATAACCGCAGTTTTGGATTAAATGCGTCGTTTAATCCGTCGCCAATCAAACTGATGCTCAATACGGTCAGGAAAATAGCGACCCCCGGAAAGGTGACCGCCCACCATGTCTCCCAGATAAAATCCCGGGAAGCACCGATCATGTATCCCCAGCTATAGGTGTTTGGGTCCCCCAGACCGAGAAAACTGAGGGCAGCTTCGAATAAAATAGCCACCCCGACCCCCAGGGTGGCGGCCACGATGAGCGGCGGCAGGGAGTTTGGAAGAATGATCTTCCACATGATGCTCCAGTTGCCGGCTCCGATGGCCCGTTCGGCCAGGACGAACTCGCGCTGTTTGATTTTTAAAAATTCAGCACGGGTCAATCGTGCCACCGGCGGCCAACTGACCACCCCGATGGCAAAAATAATGGTGGGCAGACTGGGAGAAAAAAGCGCCACCAGCACCATGGCCAGCAGCAGGCCGGGCAGGACCTGGAAAAATTCGGTCACCCGCATCAGCAAATTCTCCACCCAGCCCCCGTAAAACCCGGCCAGTACCCCGATGATAATACCAATGACCACCGTAAATGAGGTAGCTGAAAAACCCACCAGCACCGTGGTGCGGGCCCCGTGTACGATTCCCGCCAGAATATCGCGGCCCAGGTAATCAGTGCCCAGCAGCAGATCCTCACCGGGCGGGCTCATGGGAGCGCCGACCATTTCAAAGGGATCGGTGGGATAGATCAGCGGGCCGAAGATGGTCAGCAGAGCGATCAACACCCCCAGCACCAGCCCTAACAATGCGGCCTTGTTGGCGGCGAACATAAACCAGGCCTCAAAAAAACGGCTCGCGGGTGCCATGGCATCTGTCGCTGAATCGGTTGCTTCCATGGGATTTATCTACCTTATGCGCGGGTCGAGCAGGCGGTATGACAGGTCCGTAAAAATATTCACACCGACCACGATCAGGGTTGAAAAAAATAAAATCCCCAGCAAAAGCGGATGATCACGTCTTAAAATCGCATCAAAGGCAAGCTGCCCCATGCCGGGCCAGCTGAATACCGTTTCCACCACAATGGCCCCGGCAATCAGTTGACTGAACTGCAGCCCTGCCATGGTCACCACCGGCAGTATGGCATTTTTCAATGCGTGCTGGTACACCACCACCCTTTCGCTCAACCCCTTGCTGCGCGCCGTGCGAATGTAGTCCGAACCGAGCACATCCATCATGCTGGCCCGGGCCATGCGGCTGTAAATTGCCAGGTAAATACTGGCCAGGCTGACCGCCGGCAGCACCAGGTGTTTGAGCACATCGGCCATGTAGATCAAACCATGGGCCCCGGATCCCACCTCCCGCATACCAAAAGCCGGAAAAATGGGAACCCAGTAAGAAAACAGAATCAGCATCATGATCCCCGTCCAGAAAACAGGGGCGGCATAACCGGCCAGCGAAACAACCGTCACCAGGCCGCTGAACAGGCTTTTGGGTTTCTGGGCGGCGATAATTCCCAGCAGGGTGCCAAAAAAAATGGCCAGCACCAGGGCAGTGATGACCAGCAAAAGGGTGGCCGGCAGCCGGTCCATGATCAGGGAGACCACCGGTTGATCGTAATTAAACGATTGGCCCAGATCGCCTTTGGCCATCCGCACAACATAGGTCAGCAGCTGTTCGGGCAGGCTTTTATCCAGCCCGTAATCGACCCGCAACTGGGCGATCAGTTCCGGTGTGGCACCGCCCATCTCACCGACAAGGGTGTCCACCGGATCGCCGGGGGCCAGGTGCAGCAACATGAAATTGAGGATAATGACGGCCAGCAAAAGAATGGCGGAATAAAGAATCTTTCGCAAAAAGGTAAATAAAAATTTCACACTTGTTTACCTCTCGACCGCCGGCTGTAACAATTCGAATTTTAGGGGGGCACCGGCGGGCGATGGCAAAATCCACCCGCCGGCCTTGTGTTCAATTCCTATTTGGGCGCATGCCCGTCTTTCCAGTATACTTTGTCGAAAGGCGTCATGGAACCCCAGATGCTGGTGATCACATTGCGCAGATCCTTGTTGTAAATGCTCTGATACGGTGCTTCGTGGGTCCAGATCAGCGGGACATCCGCGGTCAGGAGCTGCTGCATCTCAACGTAAAGGGCCTTGCGTTTGGCACCGTCCGTTTCGACGGCCGCCTTGGCCATAACCGCATCCAGCTCGGGATTGCAGTAACCCGACGTATTTGTCCAGACCACATGCTTCTGGTTGTTACAGAGGTACAGCCGGTGTACGCCGATCATCGGGTCGCCCCAGCTGTAAATATTGCTCATGGTCATGTCATGCTGCCAGCCGGCAATGCGTTTGTACCAGGACAAGAAATCCGCCGGCGGCCGCAGCTGGACATCAATGCCGACTTTTTTCAGCTGGGGTTTCAGGTACTGGGCAATGGTGTCCATGCTGTCCGGTTCTCCCGGGTACCAATCGATGGTAGCGGAAAAACGGATCCCGTTGGCCTTGCGCGGATAACCGGCGTCATCCAGCAGCTGGTTGGCCTTTTTCAGATTATAATCGTATAGGGTGACATTATCCGTGTACCACGGAAACGAGCTGTGGATGGGGCCGGTGGCCGGTTTCGAATAGCCGTAATGCAGCTTCTGGGTGATGAAATTTTTGTCAATGGCATGGGCGATGGCCTGTCGGACCCGGACGTCTTTAAATTTGTCCTTGCGCAGATTAAACTCGAGAAAATAGATCGCCGCGATGCCTTCATAGCCCCGCGATGTAACCACCAGGTGCTTCATTTTCTTGAGCGCTTCGACCTGTTTCAGCCGCAGGCCGGAATTAAACAGGGCCATGTGAAAATCCCCCTTTTTCAGGGCAATAAAATTTGCACTGGGATCCTTGATTTTGCGGCCGATCATCCGGTCGAGATAGGGTCGCCCCGGACGAAAAAATTTATCGTAGCGCTCCAGGACAAAATAATCGCCCGGTTTGAATTCCACCAGTTTAAACGGCCCCGAGCCCACGGGCTTGATATTGGCCGGATTTTTCCGGATCGGCCCGTTCTCTTCTTCATTGTAAATGTGTTTTGGCAAAATGGGCAGCAGCGGCGGAGACAGCACCAAAAACAGTGCCGGGTGCGGTTTGCTGAGCTTGAACACGACGGTGTATTTATCGGGGGTTTCCACGCGGTCCACCGGGCCCAGCATGGAGGGTCCGAAGGAATGGTTTTTCTTGACGATCTCAAACGAAAAGGCCACATCCTCGGAGGTCACCGGAGTTCCATCGTGGAAGGTGGCGTTTTTCACCAGGTGAAAGGTGTAGGTCAACTTGTCAGCGGACACTTCCCAGCTTTTAGCCAGATACGGCACCGGCTGCCACTTCTGATTGATCTCCACCAGGGAGGCAAATATCTGTGTGCCCGGCGTCGCCGTGGCCGCCCCGGATTGGATGGCGTGGTTGAAATGCCGCGGAAACTGGCCATATCCGGCAACCAGGTCTCCGCCCCGTTTGGGAGTTTCGGCATTGACAGCGACCGGCCCGATGACCAGCATCACCGCCGCCAGCAACAACAGGCATACGCTCCAAGTTTTAAATGCTGTCCTCATAAAATCCTCCTTTTTCTATGTTAGCAAAATTGCTGTATTTACAACCATCGTTCATAAACCTTAATGTTGCAAAAGTCGGAGGGCTTCAGAGCCGAGGCGTCAAGGGTGAAGCTGTAGTCATTTACCGCAATCCCTTGACAACATAAGATCTGAAGTCCTCAAAATGGGGCGCTCATTGCGATATCGGAAATAATACCAGACCATTAGATGTTGTTTGCCATGTTGTTTATACAACGTTGAGGTAAACAACAGCCATTGCCGTGAAATGCGTATGCGCGCCATCAGGTCGCCACGCGGACACCGACTTCAAGTGCTCCGCGGGCGATGGCCCCATTTACCATCAACAAACATCAGGGGCCTCTTTGATTCTCCAGTAAATACGTCAAAATTTCTCCACTATCTATCCTAATATTTTTTTCACGACCTCGGGCGCTATCCTCACAGCAGACCGTTTTCCTTCTTTGTTGTTGATAAGCTCCCGCCTGATCAGGGTTCGCAGCGAGCGCTCCTTCTTTTCCCCGGCCGCCTTCGCGAGGTGGTTTATGTTTTCACGCGGCATTTCCCCGGTTTCCAGAAACCCCTCGACGATGGCCTGTTGAACAAGCGCAGCGCCTTTTTCGGAGCGAATAATCAGGGTATTCCACCCCGGCCGATCTTCGTACATTCCCACGGAAATATCTGACCATTCCGAAGTCATATCCAGACAGATAAAGCAGGTTTGAGGAATAAGCGGTTTTACTTCCGCAAGCGGTATTTCCAAACGCCGGTCTTCGGTCTCAACGACCATGATATTGGCGGGCGGCGGGGGGATATCCATGCCGTGGATACCGGATACGTCCAGCTTATCGGCCAGCAACGCCGCCAGTTGCCGTGTATCCAAGGCCCAGTTGCAAAACAGGCCGATCGTCAGGGCGATGGGATCAGTAAAATCTTCTTTCGCCATCGGATTGCCGCGCATCTGGGCTACCGCCATCATCTG
>NBLJ01000142.1 GCA_002084545.1 Desulfobacteraceae bacterium 4572_123
CCCTGTCGTTCGTACCGTTTGCGTGGACGACTCCATTTTAACACTACTGCTGAAAGCCGTGAATGTTTTCGCGATCGACGTGTGAGCGCTGCATCGCCTGAAGAGAGGAAAACGAGGTGATCCAGATCCGCACATGTCAGGCAGGTTGCACCTCTATTCTTGCTGAGCACGATCCGGGCATGGCGACCGAGGTTCTCCCCGCATTCATCACATTTCGACTCACGATTTGCGATAAATACCTTTAGCTGCATGTCATTTGATTTTTTTTTAAATATGGCAACATGACCTCTATTGAAGTTCCTTTTCCGGGGGCTGAATTTTTGACATAAATTTCCCCGCCATGTTCCTTGACGATTGCATACGATGTGCTCATACCTAAGCCGATACCCTGCTTAAAGTCTTTTGTGGTGAAGAAAGGCTGAAAAATTTTTGCTTTGGTCGCTTCGTCCATCCCTGTCCCTGTGTCGGTGACGATTACTTTAACGCCATTTTCAGTTTTTCCTGTCTCAAAAGCCAGTCTCCCACCTTCGGGCATTGCTTGAACACTGTTTTTGATTAAATTATACAGTAGCGATCTCAGCTCTCCCGCATTTCCATTAACATTCAACTCTTTTTCCGCATAATTTTTTTCAATTGTAATGACGATGCCCGCTTTTTCAGCTTCATATTCCCATAATGGTTTCGTCTGGGATATGATATCATCTAATATGCTGTTAAGATTCAGACGCTCATTGACGATCCGACTTTTTTCTTTTCGTGAAAAACGCTGCAACTGCCGGATTCTTGAAGCTGCGTCGGTTGCTGATCGCTTAGCGGCATAAAGATAATCTCTCACTCCCGAAGAAAGATCACTTTGTAAGGCAAGTTCAATATTTCCAAATATCCCCTGCAATGAATTTTTAAAATCATGGGCAACTCCGGAAGCAAGTTCTCCTATTGCACTCAGACGCTGGGCCTGGATGAGTGCTTTTTCCGCTTTTTTTTGCTCTGTGATGTCGGAAATGCCGCCAACCCATTTCGTTGGTTTGCCTTCCTGATTCAATACCGGAGAACTGTTTTCACTAAAATATTTTATTTCACCATCTTTGCATATTGCCCTGAATATACGGCTTGCTGATTTTTTGTACCGTAAAACAGTCTCGTCATGTGAAGATCTATCTTTGGGATGAATTAAACGTAACCAATCCGCCAAAGTATGTTTGATTTCTCCGATATCATAACCCAGTGCACTATCGATATCACCAAACCATTTCAATTCACCATTGGTGGTATCTCTTTCGTAGAAAATGTCATTTGTTGATTTTGCAATAAGCCTGAAACGCTGCTCGCTCTCCCGCAACGCCTTTTCCGACTTCCTGCGCTCGGATATAAGCCGGTTGAGCTGTTCGACTTCTCTTAAACGTTTTTGTCCGGTTTTTTCAGCGATCTCTTTGTAATATTTTACCTGTTTTTCCAGTTCCGTGCATCTTCTTTCCAATTTTTTTGCCGCAGTGTCTTTTCCATCCATATTTACTTGTCCTTCGTCAAAACCATTAAGACGCCGGTCCAGTCAAGCCCCCGGCTTTTTCCGAGAATAGGCGCAACTTCAACTCCGGAATAAAAACCCAGCAACGGCGTGTTGTATCTATTCATTACCCGTTGAACTTGTGCGGCTTCTTCCGTTTCCGTATTTGACTGTTCCGCCGTTCTGCCGGCACAGTCGATATATAACCCAAAAACAGGCGTCTTCCCATCATCGTTTATTTTTTTCATTAAGCTTTCGGAACTATTTTTTGAAGATTCAATCATCATATTGCCGTCCCTCAACATGAACTGAATTTCCATGCCTTGCTCAAGATCAGGCTCAAATATCCCTATGCCGCTGCCGTCTGGAAGAATTCCCGTAATCAGTCTGTTGACATATTTTTCTTCTTTATGCTGAAATTTGTCGCCATAATTTACGCCAATTGTCAAGAGATTGAGAGGATGTTGTTCTCTCCAGCCAGGATCTCCATATAATCCATCAATTATCTCAACAATGGGCCTCCCGTCCAGTTCATAAATAACGGAATCCTGCATTTTTGTAATTTTATAATATTTGCCGTTAACAGGAGAGCATCCGTGCATTATTTTATGATAAATACCGACAGCGCCTGAAAGGAGAACACCGACAACGCTCTGCTCACATACATTGGAACCACAGAATTGTTTTGTGTTATTAAATTGATAATCTCCGACTAATCCCGCACCGATGATGGGTACCTTTGACTGAAGTGTTGATTCAATGCCGTCAATCAGTGGAGGGGAAGCATTCATGACGGGAGGAGATGCAGGGGATGCGGGATTTTTTATTGAATCATAAAACATTAGCAGAAGTTTGTCCTCTTTTGTTATGGTTAATTTTTCCGCCAGATGACGCCCTGACAGTTTTTCATCTTTATTCAGCCCTCCAACCGCGGCAATTTGATATTGAATTTCATCTGATTGAAATATTGCAACGCCCGAAGGACAGCCGTTATATGATAAGTCGCCATTGGTGATAATTCCAATTGCCGACCCCCCAAGTACGGGTGTATTTTCTATTACCTCTTTAATTCCCCGCAGGAATTCCTTATGATTTAGTTGCCCGCTGCAAAAAGCCATGGCAAGATCAGGTTTGTTTATATTACCTTCACGAACAGCATTCATTGCTGTCGTTTTTCCGGAATTAAAAGCATTTCGACTATTACAATACCCGATTCCAACTTTCATAAAACATCCTTTCGATGTGTAAATGCATTTTTCTCATCACGCCATATACGTTTTCGTTTTTGTTCTAAATAATCGAGATCATGAGTTTCGGCCAATTTTTTACTCCTGTTTAACGGATTGCGTTTGAGATGGATGGGTCACAACAAGTTATTACAGCACTAAAATACAAGATGTGGTGTATTGAAGAATTCAAAATTATTTTCCCCATACTAAAATGTATATCTTTACCCTTCCATTTCGCACATCGCTTTCACCTTATGATATCAGTTTCAACAGGCCAACTCTCTTTCGGTTTGGAAAGCTTAATTAACCCACCAGTTGCATATTCAACCGCCTTTGCGGCATGTACGGCAGTCGTATCACACAGTTCCACATCGGTATCGTTTTGATTCACCAGCATGCCGATCTCCGTACAGCCCAGTATGACAGCCTCCGCCCCCTGACCGGCCAACTGTTCTATAATCCGTAGGTACTCGGCTTTAGAGCTTTCCAGAAATTTACCCAGGCAAAGTTCCTGATAGATCACATCATGAATAATCTTTCTGTCCGCATCACCGGGCACAAGAACCTTTAATCCGTATTTTTCGATCAGTATTCCCTTGTAAAAGTCATCCTCCATGGTAAATGCGGTACCTGAAAGACCCACTGTTTTAATGCCCTTGTCGGCAAGGTGTTCCGCTGTTGCATCGGCAATATGCAGCAGCGGAATTTGTACAGCCTTTTCTATCTGGGGCGCTATTTTGTGCATTGTGTTTGTGCAGATGAGGAAAAAATCAGCTCCGGCGGCCTGGATGCCGCGGGCCGCCTTTGAAAGAATTTTTGCGGTGCCGTCCCAATCGCCTTTATGCTGCAGTTTCTCGATTGGATCAAAGTCCACACTGTGGAGAATGATCTTTGCCGAGTGCAGACCACCAAGTGATTTTTTAACGCCCTCATTTATCATTTGATAATAACCCACCGTGCTTTCCCAGCTCATGCCGCCTATAAGACCTATGGTTTTCATTTTTTGTTTTCCATTGCCTGGATGGTGAATACTGAACTTATTTTCTAATTTTAATTTTAAATATGCTCAATACATATATGTTTGTTAATACTTTTTTACTTCCGAACATATAAAGTCCGCTCCCGACAATCAGCACTATACCTATAAGCGATTGAAGCTCAAGAATGTCATTCCAGAAAAGAAACCCCCATATGACACTCAAGGGAACGGCAATATACTCAAAAGGTGCAATTGTTGATGGCCGGGCCAATCGATAGGCCTGTGACAGGAAATAAAACCCCGCTGCGGCGATCAAACCTATTACCATAAATAGAAAAAGGTCACCCTGGGAAGGCAGGCGCCATTCTCGAAAAAGAAATGTAAAACTGGGATGCGTTTTTTGGGCAACAGTGATGTTGTTTAAAATCAGGGTAAATATTGCAGTGAAAAAAGAACGAATGATATGGCCTGCATAATGGCTGGTTCGCAATAAATGCACGCCGCCCTCTAAGTGGGAAATAAATAGTATGGGGATAATAGCGAAACAGCTTCTTATCAATACGATCTCATTTATTGGGTATTTGCCGCTTATCCATTTGATGATGACGTCTTGAATTGAAAATATGAATACAGCGCCGATCAGGTAACATATACTTTTAAGTGGTCTGTCATAGCTTTCAGCAGCAATAGCGGTAGGCACGGCTGAATCCTGTTTTGAAGTGAATATGCAAGAAATGAATAACAGTCAATGGCTTGAAAGTCAAGTGCTGAATGGAACCGTATTCTATGTAAAAGTAGTGGGATATGTGTTTTGAGGCATGGGGTATCAGCAGCCTGACCGGCATTGCAATCTATATTAAACCCACTTGTTCCGAATTGGCGGTATAAATACTGTACTACTTTATTTCCCTGATTTTCCGCAGAACATCATCATATTCATCTTCAAGTTCAAGGAGATCCATCATTACAGGAGGTTTGACGGAATGGGCCGGCAGTCTTTTTTTTGTCTCTTTGATTTTTTCCTCTAACGCTTCAAGTTTTTTCTTAAGATTTTCAAGGTTTTCCATTATTCATCATCTCCATCATTTTTCTCATTTTTTCCATTTTTATGTTATCACGCATTGCCGGAATGGCTATTTTATTATTAAGCATTCCCTGGGACATCATATATATAAGATACTGCTTCTTTGTAACCTTATTATGCCAGTTCCCTGAAACAGATGCTATAGTAATTCCGCCTGCAAAAATAGCAAGAAGAATGAAAGCGACAGCCATTGGCTTGACCGGAACAGTCCGTGAAAGGATGGATAATTCAAGAGTATTTTGCTCAGGGCATACACCGGTGCACTTCATACAGGCCGTACATTCATCTGAGTTAATAATTTTTTTATCACTTATTTTGATAAGCGAAGGACATGCCCTGTCACATTTCCCGCATCCGGTACATGAATCTGAATTTCTTCTGATTTTACCTGCACTGAATAAACTTATAAAACCAAGGAGGCCACCGTATGGACAAAGGTACCTGCACCAGAAATTTTTTATGATAACCGAAAGCAGCATAATAACAATGGTTACAATAAGTGCCGTTGCTGAAATGTCTGTAAAAAACTTAAGCATTTTAATGTCGGCAACCACATTATACGGGCTGTATATAAACTGCATGACTGCATTGGCAGGCATTTTGAAAAAAATGGACCATACAAAAAAAGCCGCCAGAAAATATTTTACACTCCTTAATAAGTAATCCGGCCAGGCAGGAACCTTCAAGGGGTTTATAAATATAGCGGCATTTAATTTTGTCAGATATTCAGACAAAAGACCAAAGGGACAGATCCAGCTGCAGAAACTTTTTTTTAAAAGCAGTGCGCTGAAACAAACCAGAATAAAAATAACGAGTCCGGAGGGATGGACTTCGTTTATTTTTCCGGTTAAAAAAAGATGTTTAAGACTCACAAGTGCACTTATGGGTAAAAAAGCCTCAACACCGGGAGGCCTTTCTATATCAGGTATTTTGCCATTTTCAAGCTGTGCGGTAAAATCGTAGAATTGAATGCCGATTATAATGACAATACCAAGAAAAAATAACTGCACAAACCGTCTAATGAGTTGTGAATTAATTTTGTCAATTATGTTAAATATAAATCCGGACAAATATCCCATCCTTTTTTTGCTTTTTTTCCCGGCATGTTTATTGTCGGATTGATGCGGGGTTCGATTTTCATATAATTGCAATTTTCAACTGACTGCTCAGCCTGACTACGCGAGAGAGTTACGCTTTTATAAAGCATAATATATCGGCAGATAGTCAATGAATATGATTCAAGTCAATTTCAATAATAACTTGAAATAGAGGCAAAGGCTGTATTATACCAACTACATTATCTGTATTGCAGGTCTATATGGGTAAACCGGAATTTTAAAAGTGAGTTCGGGACCGCGAAAAAAATTCATTTCAGCCCGATTTTTTGGATATTTATTATTCCCCGCGATCCTTGAGGTGTAAGAGATGATTTCAGGATTTGAACAAATTGTCGAAGAGCGGATTCAAAGTGCACAGAAAAAAGGCGTCTTCAAGAAAAAAAGCGGGTAACGGTATTTTTACAAGTATCCTGGCTGGTTATTCAATTCTGATTCTGCATGTACTGCTGATTGCCGCAATGGGTCTGATGGTCATTTTTTTCCGGGGCATTATTCAGTATATGCTGTGGATATTTCTCGGTGGGACCGCAATAATACTGGGTTCAGGTTATTATTTTTACCGGAAGATGAAGGCTGAGGGACGGACAATACGTGAAACCCTCAAGTCACCGATGCTCAACGGCAGGGCGGTTGAAATTAGTTTTTTAGGAGGGGTTGTCTCTGTAAAACTGGGAAAGACTGATAATCGGCCGGCTTTGGAGGGATATTCGGATATCAAGTATAAACAAATAGACGATTCCGGCAGTCTCCGTGTCAAGGAACTTAACGAACTGGCCCGTTTGCTTGAAGATAATCTGATCACCCCTGATGAATACAACCAGGCCAAGCAGCAGCTTTTTAAACCCTGAACAACCACGGGAGGATCCGGCAGGTTTATAAAATTCAACGGATTCTCCGTCGATTTGTTTCAAAAAGACTGCGGCCTTATCTCTTGCAGTGTAAGGTCGTGTAAGGTTATACTTCACGGGCCGTATGGAGAAGACGGTACCATTCAGGGACTGCTTGATCTTCTGAATATTCCGTATCAGGGATCCGGTGTGCTGGGCAGCTCGCTGGCCATGAACAAGCTGGCTTCCAAGCAGATGTATAAACAGGCCGGTATTCCAAGTCCGGCGTATCTGGTTGCCGGACCGGATGACGGGAAGAATGGTGACCAGTGGATAGAGCAACTGGGGCTGCCTCTGGTGATCAAGCCGGTGGAAGGCGGGTCGAGCATCGGAATAACGATAGTAAAGACCAGGGAGGAACTGACCGGGGCCACACGGGCGGCGTTTGAGCAGGATTCCACAATTCTGATTGAACAGTACATCGACGGTATCGAGCTTACCGGCGGCGTTGTCGGCAATCAGAACCTTGAAGCCTTTCCGATTATAGAGATTGTCCCGGACGAAAAATATGAATATTTTGACTATACCGCAAAGTACACTGCCGGGGCAACCCGGGAAATATGTCCGGCTCGCATTGATGATGAACTGACCCGTAAAGCCCAGAGCTATGCTAAAATGTCCCACAAGGCCCTTTTCTGCAGAGGGTACAGCCGAACCGACATGATTTTAAAGGGCGATGATATTTATGTGCTTGAAACCAATACCATCCCCGGAATGACGGCTACAAGCCTGCTGCCCCAGGCGGCGGCGGCTGCCGGACTCAGTTTTACCCGGCTCATGGACAAACTGATTGAACTGAGCCTGGAAGAGCGCCGGCCCGGACGGGCTGAAAAAAGTTAATGGTAGAAGGGTAAAGGCTAAACGCAGAGACCAGAAGTCAGAGATCAGAGATCAGAGATCCGGAGGCGAAATCGCAGGGTGGGCCGTGCCCACCAGATAGACTAAACGCAACAGACAAAACAGGGGGAAGTATATGAAAGTTTTAGTGGTGGGCGGCGGCGGCAGAGAGCATTCGTTTGTATGGAAAATTGCCAGGAGTCCCATGGTCAAGAAAATTTTCTGTGCACCGGGTAATGCCGGAATTGCCGGTATGGCAAGTTGTGTTCCGATCAGTGCCGAAGATGTTAAGGGATTGCTTGAATTTGCCGAGAAAGAAAAGATCGACCTTACGGTTGTCGGGCCGGAGGTACCCTTGTCCATGGGAATCGTGGACCTGTTTGAAGCAAAAGGCCTGCGTATATTCGGCGCTTCCAGGAGAGCCGCCGAAATAGAGTTCAGCAAGTCCTTTGCCAAAAAGTTGATGCTCAAATACAATATTCCTACTGCCCGGGGCGGGGAATTCACAAGCTATAAAAAAGCCCTGGCCTGCATTCACGGCATGGGGGCGCCCCTGGTGGTAAAGGCGGACGGCCTGGCGGCAGGCAAGGGTGTTATTGTCTGTGACACCGTTAACAAAGCGATTGCCGCCCTTGATCTGATCATGGTGGCAAAAGAGTTCGGTCCGGCCGGAAAAAAGGTAGTTGTAGAGAAATGCCTGTTTGGTGAAGAAGCTTCCTTTCTGGCGTTTACCGACGGTGAAACCGTGCTGCCCCTGCCCTCTTCCCAGGACCATAAACCGGTATTTGACGATGATAAGGGCCCTAACACCGGTGGAATGGGTGCATACTCTCCGGCGCCGGTTGTAGATCGTTTTATGCATGATCGAATCATGAAAGAGGTCATGATTCCCACTGTCAGGGCCATGCAGGCCGAAGGCCGGCCTTACAAGGGGGTTTTATATGCCGGTCTCATGATCGATGGTGACAGGATAAATGTACTGGAATTTAACGGCCGTTTCGGAGATCCTGAAGCACAGCCGCTTCTGATACGCATGAAAAACGATATTATTCCCATCATGGAAGCCGTGATCGACGGCCGGTTGAATGAATGTATGCTGGATATTGACGATCGGGCGTCGGTTTGCATTGTGATGGCATCTGGAGGATATCCCGGTAAATACAGGAAAAATTTGCCGATCACAGGTCTTGACAAGGTTAACCGAATGCGTGATGTGGTTGTTTTTCATGCCGGTACCGGTACAGTAAAAGACAAAATCGTTGCAAGCGGAGGACGGGTTCTTGGCGTAACGGCTCTTGGAGATACCGTTGAAAAGGCGATTAAAAAGGCCTATCTGGCTGTGTCTAAAATTAAATGGACGGGTGTGCAGTTTCGAACGGACATAGGCAAGAAAGCCCTGGTCAGACTCGGTACTCCGCCCAGAGTGGGTATTGTAATGGGCAGTGATTCGGACCTTCCGGTGATGGAAGGCACCGTGGCAATGATGAAAAAATTCAAGATCCCCTTTGAAATGACGGTGGCCTCGGCCCATCGCAGCCCGGAGCTGGCGGTTTCCTTTGCAGCTACGGCCAGGGAAAGAGGCATAAAGGTGATAATTGCCGGTGCGGGACATGCGGCCCATCTGGCCGGCGTTCTGGCGGCCCATACATCGCTGCCGGTCATAGGTGTTCCCATTGATTCATCCTGTCTTCAAGGCTTTGATTCTCTTCTTTCCACCGTCCAGATGCCGCCGGGTATTCCAGTGGCAACTGTCTCTTTAGGTAAGTCGGGGGCTAAAAATGCCGGTATCCTGGCTGCCCAGATTCTGGGGGTGGATGATAAAAAAATGCAGCGGCGCATAGATGACTTTAAAGCCGGGATGGCCCGGCAGGTGGCAAAAAAAGCGGCAAAATTGAAGGATTATAGGTAACAGATGGCCGCCAGGATATTAAAAATAGCGCCGGACAGACCGGCCCGTGATACCGTGAATTCCGGCGCAAGAATTATTGCAAACGGCGGCGTCGTTGTGTTTCCAACCCGTGGGCTATATGGTCTCGGAGCGGATGCGCTTAATGAAAAGGCCGTTGACCGGATTTTTAAAATCAAGGAGCGATCAAGGAAAAAACCTGTACTGGTGTTGATTTGTAAGACCGGACACTTGGAACTGCTGGTTAAGAACATTACTCCGCTTGCACAGCGGATCATGTCACAGTTCTGGCCCGGACGTGTCACCCTGATCTTTGACGCTCTGGATACATTGCCGCCCATGCTCACCGCGGGAACCGGAAAAATCGGGATCCGCATGGCCGGGCATCCGGTGGCGGCAGCTCTTGCCCGTGCGGTTGACGGACCGGTTACCGGCACCAGCGCCAACCTGGCAGGAGAACCCGGGTGTATGCGTATCCCGGATATGGACCCGGCAATCATCCGGGCTGCTGATTTGGTTCTTGACGCCGGGCCCCTCCAAGGCGGCATCGGCTCAACTATTGTTGACGTTACCGGACAATCGCCGGTGCTGCTGCGGGAGGGATCGGTCGGGATTGGTGAATTTTTTTAAACAGGCACATAGAACAGACTGATAGGGTGCATCGTGCGGCGTGCCCCCGCTGCTGATTTATGTTACTGATAGTTATTTTCTGATTTGCATGTGTCCTGATCCTCAGCTTTATGGGTTAATAGCAGCCTGACTCCATTTTTTCACGAACCATCCCCGAGGCTTTTTTGTTCCTGAAGCAATTCA
>NBLJ01000143.1 GCA_002084545.1 Desulfobacteraceae bacterium 4572_123
CCGTCATCGGACCGGTAGGCCCTGGCGGTAATGATCCCGGGAGCACTTCGACCACAGGCACAATGCTTGTCGGCCTCATAGCAAAGCGTTTCCACACCTTTTTCGATACGGCTCATGGGACACGACGGCGTCCGGCAAAAGCCCCCCGAAAAGACCGCATAGCACTTTTCCCCCAGCGCCTCTTGCCGGGTAACACCGGACAGGTTCTCAAATGCCGTGTTCACCAATCGGACGGTAAAATCAGTATCAATAAGCATCACGGCATCGGGCAGATTTTCTATTATTTGCATCAGATCCAGATCTATATCAGGGATGGAAGGATTCGTCCGTTTCATAATCTACCCTTTCTCTCCATTTTTGACGCAGCATTCAGGGTTTACAGGTTACGTGGCATACGCCGGTGGGTGTCTTGGTCACGTATGGGAAATACTTGCGCTTGAACCATAGTGCTACATTTACCAGGCCGATCAACACTGGCACCTCTACCAAAGGGCCGATAACCGCGGCAAAGGCTTCACCGGAGTTAATTCCGAACACAGCCACGGCCACGGCGATAGCCAGTTCAAAGTTGTTCGAAGCAGCGGTAAAAGACAACGTAGCCGCCTGCTCGTAAGTGGCCTTCAATTTTGTGGACATGAAAAAGCTGATCAGGAACATGACCAGGAAATAGATGCACAGCGGAATGGCGATGCGGACCACATCCATGGGCAGTTTGACGATGTATTCGCCTTTCAATGAAAACATGACCAGGATAGTGAATAGCAGGGCAATCAGTGTCAGAGGGCTGATTTTGGGGATAAATATTTCCTGGTACCATTGCTCCCCCTTGATCTTTAGCCCGATGATGCGGGTGACCAATCCGGCAATGAACGGAATCCCCAGGTAGATAAAAACGCTTTCGGCGATCTGCCCGATGGTAACATCCACTGTCGAACCTTCAAGCCCGAACCATCCCGGCAGGATGGTGATGAAAAACCAGGCGTAAACCGAGAAGAAAAGCACCTGAAAAATGGAATTAAAGGCCACCAGACCGGCACAATATTCTGCGTCGCCCCGGGCCAGATCGTTCCAGACCAGTACCATGGCGATGCAGCGCGCCAGACCGATCATGATCAACCCCACCATATATTCATGCCGGCCGAACAAAAAGGTGATGGCCAGAAAAATCCACAACGTGAGAAAACGGTCCAAAAAGCTTAATTTTTTGATGGTAAACTCCGTCATGACCCCTCCTTTGGCAAAGGCTCAATGAAAGCTTTAATTTCTTCTCATGCCCGGCGATCCTAAGCCATGCCGTCCATAAAAGGCTGAACAATGAAGTAGAGGCCCATACCGGCAATGGCCACGCCGGCAATGCGACGAAACCAGATGCCCCCCTGCTGAAGCCGGCTGTCCTCCAGCACTCGCCGTACCAGGGCTGCACTGGAGCCGGCTGCGGCAATGGGGATGCAGTGACCGATACCAAAAAGCACGATGAACAAAAGTCCCGTGGCGATTTTTTTCTGAATAGTGATAATGGCCAGAATCGGTGCAATAAAGCCAAAGGTGCACGAGCCGGAAAGGACGCCATAGGCCAGGCCCAGTAAAAACGCCCCGCCAATGCCCCGTACCTGAAACCGTGCCATCAGGCTGCCCGACATAGAACAGGCCTCAACACCCAGCATGCCCAGAGCGACCCATATCAGAATCGCTCCCATTAAAACCATCCACCACGAACCGACATCACCTAACATGCGGCCCAGCAAAGAGCAGATGACGCCTACAAGGGCAATGGTGATGAACAGCCCGATGGTGAATGTGACCGCATAAAGGGCCGCGCTCTTTGCGTGCATCCCTTTCTCCTGGCCGCCAACGTAGCTGACGATCAGTGGTATCGAAGCGATATGACAGGGGCTCAGCGCTACGCTGACCATTCCCCATAAAAAACAACCCAGAGCAGCAATACCGGTGCCGGAGGTGATCCACCCGTTAATCGTCAACAGAAAATCGGTGATCATTGGGCTATCTCATGAGGCACGCCCAGTTTTTCAAAGGTCGCCACAATATGTTTTTTATCCAGAAAACCCACATGGCGGCTGACTTCTTTGCCTGTTTTGTCATAAAAGATCTGAGTCGGAATACCCCGGATGCCAAAACGCCGGGCCTGTTCCCGATGCGCCCAGACATCGATAAAAATAATGGAGACACGACCGGCGTATTCTTTTTGCAGCTCCTCGATGATGGGTGTCATCATCTTACAGGGGATGCACTTGTGTGCCCCCAGATCGAGCATGGTGACAAAGCCCGGTGTGGGAACGGCCGGTATGACGGCGGTTTGCGAATTCCCGGCAAGAGCCGGTATCGCCAGGCAGATAATCATCATCTCGATGGCAAACACCAATTTTATTTTTGTCATTGATTTTCCTCCTGTTGCTATTGAATCATCCCGGTGATATCAACGGGGACAACATTACGGCTCATACAATTTCGAAGCCGCGGGTCTGAAGAAAAAGACAAACAGGGTTAAATACACCGACAGGGTCCAGAAACCCAGATCCCGGGCCACGGTCCACAGGGTGGCCGGTCCTTCGGTTATCTGAGTGGAAAAACAGCCGCAGTGAATGTTGAGGCCCCGGACCTGGTTGAATATTATGGCACCGATAAAGACAGTCAGCAGTCCGGTACTGATCACGGTGGCCCCGGGCAGCCAGACGCCACCCACCAGGCACACGCCCAGCAGCAGTTCCAGCCAGGGCATCACCAGGGCGGTGAGGTTGATCAACGCATCAGGCAGGATCTGATAATTATAGACCGCGCGGGCGAAATACGCCGGATGAAGGATTTTATTGGTGCTGGCATAAATGAACAGACCGCCCAGAAATAACCGGGTCATTAAAGGCAGCCACTCCGTCAACTTAAACAGTTTATTCCCAATGGACATGGGGTACCTCAACAATTGTATGATCAGGCGGTATCATGTGCCGGCCATCTGGCACAAAAGCGCCCCATGGCCGCACGCCCGGGTTTCAAACTGCATCACCGGGTGATCGATTCCGAATCGATCCAGAAGTGTGGCGGAGATATTCCGTGACAGTGTTTCCGTGGCGGTAATTGACTGGTCCGGCACCACTACATGGCAGGTCAGGGCCACGGACTGATCGCCTATACTCCATGCGTGCAGGTAATGAAGACTGTCCACCCCTTCCATGGCTTCCACCTCGGTTTTCACCGCTTCAAGGTCCAATCCTCTGGGTGTTCCGTTCATCAGTACATGAACGGCCTCTTTTAAAAGATAAACGCAATTAAACACGATATAAACGACGATGGCCAGACTGAGCGCCGGGTCAAGCCACGGCAGTTCAATAAAGCGCATGACCAATGCCCCGGTCAAAACCGCCACCGAGGTCATCAGATCACCGACCATGTGCAAAAAAGCCCCGCGGACATTCAAGCTGTGGCCGGAATCCCTGTGCAGCAGCCAGGCGGACAATCCATTGCCCACAATACCCAGCAGGGCCAGCCAGACGACAATATCCACAGCCACCGGTGACGGGTGAGCCAGGCGATGCAGGGCTTCAATGGCAATATAAACAGCCGATCCCCCCAGAAGTGCCGCATTTACCACGGCAGCGAAAACTTCCATGCGGCGCAATCCAAAGGTATGCCGCAGCGACGGCCCGCGTTTTCCGGTTTTATGGGCCACATAGGCAATCAGCAATGCGGTGAAATCACCTATGTTATGCACGGCATCCGAAATCAGGGCCATGCTGCCGGCGATAATCCCGCCGGTGATCTGTGCCGCCGGGATCAGCAGGTTGATGAGCATGGAAATCAGCAATCGGCCCCCCAGGGCCTCCGCATGATGGTGATTATGGTTCATTATCGTCTCCTTTTCAATGGGATAGCCATATTGTCGCCGGTAGCCGCTTTCAGCCGCCCCTCGGGTGACCAGTCCGTCACCATGGGAATGCCGTCCATGCGAAAATAATTCACCCCCAGGGCCAGGATTCTTTACTCAAAATCAAAACCCGCCAGATAATCCGACAGCTTTGCCCGATTGTCATCAGTTAACTCCGGGCAATCCGTAACGCTTCGCCCACCTTCCGCCATCTGAACGGCAAAGACCATGCAGGTAGGCTGACCGCATTTCCTGCAGTTGGTTTTAGGTAGCAGCCGCAGGATTTCTATCATCCTGGGTCGGATTTTTCCACTATAACAGGGTGTGATGGTGGCGCGGTTTTCCCAGGCATCATTAATTTCCCGTTTGAGCCATTCCACGATCTTTACCGCTTCCGCCTCATCTTTCAAGGCGTTGATGGCGATCTTGCGGCTGCTCACGGTGATCAGCTTGCCCTGGGCCTTGAAGGTCACCGACGGCGGATCCTGGATATATTCAAAGCCGCCAAGGATGGTGTTCAAGTAAGGTAACGCCTGGGCCACATCCTCATCCAGATGGGCAAAACAGTGTACCGCCATGGCTCCGGGGTTGCATTTAGAGTTGAAAATTTCCAGATGGTAGTTTTCTAATAGCATGGCATTTTCTCCCGTTTATTATTCAATGCAGCTATCTTTTATTATTTCCCAAGCCATGCTGTAATCTCATCTTTTTTGGGTACTTTGCCGGTAGATTTTACCTCATTATCAATAATGACGGACGGGGTGCCAAAAACGCCATAGGATGCAATCTCCATCATATCGGTTACTTTTTGAACAGTCGCATCGCTTCCGGTTTCCTTGATAACTTCCCGAATCAATTTATCGGTTTTTTTGCATTTTGCACAACCGGGTCCCAGGACTTTAACTTCCATCATAATCTCCTTTAATTTAAACAGAATACAGTATTTTCTGAATTTGATTAAATAATCATATTAAATAAATAACCGACAAAAAGGATGCCGGTGGCGACAACCCCGATAAAGGCGGCAATCAGTTTGGGCTTGAGTACTTTTCTTAAAAGTACCATCTCAGGCAATGACAGGGCAATCACACTCATCATGAAAGCCAGAACGGTTCCAAGGGCGGCCCCTTTCCCCAGCAGGGCCTCTACAATCGGGATAATCCCGGCGGCATTGGAATACATGGGAACGCCAATGACAACAGAAAGCGGAACGACCCACCATGACCCCTTGCCCATGATGGAAGACATGAGATCTGCAGGAACAAAGCCATGGATGCCGGCACCCACGGCAATACCGATGATGACATAAATCCAGACCCTGCCGATAATTTCCTTGACCGCATCCCATCCATAGACAATTCGGTCATGCCAACTCAATTTTTCCTCTTCCATGGGTACGGCTGCAGCATTTGCCTTTGTCACCCAGTCTTCAATATGGCCTTCAAGTTTCAGGCGGCCAATGACAAAGCCTGCAAGAATTGCAATAAAAAGGCCGGTTCCCATATAAATGGCGGCCACTTTCCACCCCAGGAGGCCATAGAGCAACCCGACGGCGATTTCATTCACCATGGGGGCTGAGATAAGGAATGAAAATGTCACGCCCAATGGGACACCGGTAGTGACAAATCCGATAAACAGGGGCACGGCCGAACAGGAGCAAAACGGTGTTATAATCCCTAACAACGCAGCCAGTATGTTGCCGGCAAATTCACTTTTCCCGGAAAGGAAGGCGCGGGTTTTCTCCGGTGTAAAAAAACTTCGGATGATGCCGACGCCAAATACCACGATAAGCAGAAGCATCATGACTTTCGGCGTATCATAAAAAAAGAACGCCAAGGAAGCCCCAAGATGGGAACCCTTTTCTATGGAGAGCAGGCTATAGGTTGCCCATGAGGACACGGTGGGCAGAAAACGGTACACTACCCACCAGACATAGATGGCTGTTGCACCCATGAGAAGATTCAGAAAAGCAGGTAAAACCGCCCTGTTTTTCTTATTTAAGGTATCTATTGATTTTAATTGCATATTTCTTTCCATTTTTTAGTTATATATGGTCATATAGCGATACATAAGTGTCCGGAAAAATTAACTCCCGCAGACGTCTTCCCGATGAATACCCGTCAGTCGTGTCACCAGATCCGACACTTCGGTATCCTCCTCCAGCCAATGGCGAAGATTCCCCAGCAGACTGGCGGCATAAGGGTTTCTATCCCCGTCGGACAGGCTGTAATTAACCCAGAGCCCCTCTTTGGAATAGGTGATCAGGCCGGCTTCTTCCAGTATCTTGAGATGCTTGCTGGCAGTGGACTGGGCCAGGCCAAGGGCTGCCTGTATTTCGCACACACAAAGCATCTTGCGCTGAAGCATTTTCACAATTTTGACCCGGTTGGGGTCGGACAGGGCTTTCATGATTTTAATGAATTCTCGCATGGCGCCACCTTGTCAGGGGTTGAAAAGAAGATAACCTAATATCGTTATTGTAGAATATAACGATATTAGGTTATCTTGTCAAGCAAAAATGTACGACATCAATCCGGAAATACAGAATTTTCAATGACAGATCTAACGCAAAATCCCCGCCTCATTATTTTTTTTGTTTATCCACACTGTAAGCAAACATCGGTATATATATCAAGGTCAGTATGGTGCCGATCAACAGACCGCCGATGGCCACATCGGCCAGGGGTGACAATTTCTCCAGGCCCACGGCCCATTCCAGGGCAATGGGAATCATACCGGCAATAGTGCCGAAGGCGGTCATCAGAACCGGACGAAACCGCACCCGTACCGACTCAATAGCCGAATCAAAGGGAGATTCGCCCTTTTTGCGGTGCTGCTGGTAGAAATCAATCAGCAGTACGGAATTCTTGATGATGATGCCGAAGAGCAGCATGATGCCCACCATGCTGGGCATGCAGCTTGGCTTGTTAAACGATACTGATGGCTTTAATAATACGCTTGAAGCTATCCTTCATCTGGAAGATATCGCCCTGTTGATCGATTTTGACACCCTTGATCTGTGCCTGCTTCACCGCCTTTACCGTGTCGGCGGTGATGATGGAGATGGGCCGGGTGCGGCGATATCCTGAGACATCAAGGGAGTACAGCATCCGGCTGCGTTCGATTTTATTAGCGGTGAACCCATAGGTAATCTTAGCCAGGGTGGAAAGAGGCACCGGGCCCTTGGCCGTCTGAATGGGGATGAGAGCCAGATTTTCCAGCTTGCCGTCAAAGCCATTATCGAAATAGAGGCGCACAAACTGAGTATCCATGGAGACCAGATTGCCGGACAGCGCCACCGGGATGCCGGCCAGGGGCAGTTGGGCAGCAATTCCCACCGGGGTCATGCCGTAGGCCAGTGCCCTGTTGGTATCGATCTCCAGACGGGCCTCGGTAAAATCATTGTCCCAACTTGTGTTAACCGAGGTAAGGCCCTTGACCTTATTCATGGCCGCCGACACTTTTCGGGCGGCCGCCGGCAGGATATGGTAATCCTCGGCATAAAGCCGGGTATCCACCGGGGCCTTGATACTGCTCATGGGCGTGGCCCCGAAATCATAGACGTCGGCAGCCTTGACATTTTTCATCCCCATCAATTTGTTTCGGATATCGTCCTCGATCCGCCAGATGTTCTTTTTCCGCTGAAATCGGTTGACGCAGTTGATGGTCATCCTGGCCTCGGAGGGCAGTGAGCCGGAACCGAGGGAGAGAACACCCGGCTCGGAGCCAAAGGTGATGGAGCTCATCACGACCTCGGGCTGATTGTGAAGCCATTTGATAAACGGCTGAAGACGATTTTCCGCCTGATCCACCGTTTCATTGGCGGAAAACTTGACATGGGCCTTGATGATGCCGGTGTCCATGGGCGGCATGAGATCCTTGCCGATAATGGGCATCACATTTTTGAGGCTGAAGACCAGAATTATAATCACTATCATCGTCATCATTATCCGCCGGAGGATCGACCAGCGGCCCCCGCCATGGGAAAATTTCAAGATCGAGACATAGGGAGAGATGAGACGGCCAAAGGTGTTTTCATAAAGCTTTTCCAGCCAGATCTCCACCCTCATTTTCTGATGCCCCTTACGGTAAAGATAAAAACAGAGGCTGGGGATAAACGTGATGGAAAGAAAATAGGAGGCCAGAAGGGCAATAATCAGGGTGGTGATCAATTGTCGAAAAATCTGCTGGGGGAAATCCCCCACATAGAGAAACGGAAACATGATGGCGATGGTGGCCACGGTGCCGGCAAAGACCGGCCCGATAACCTCCTTGGTACCGTGAATAATGGCGTTTTGCAGTCCCTCTTTCATCTCCTTCAGATGGCGCTCAATATTTTCCAGCACCACAACGGCATCATCCACCAGCATCCCCAGCGCCAGAATGATGGCGGTGTAGACCACAATATTCAAGTCACCGCCAAGCAGCCAGCGGATGGCGATGGTGGCGAAAAAAACCATGGGAATGGATGCCAGGGCGGCGATGATCGCCCGGAAATTACCCAGAAAAACAAGAATGACCAGAAGGGTGAAGAGGATAGCATCCCGCAGAGCGGAGAGCATATTTTCGTTGGCCGTTTCAATCAGAATGCGCTGGGTATCGGTTAGTTCAAAGTCAATATTCCGGTACCGGGCCTTCAGCTTTTTAATTTCCATTCGTCCGGCCTTGGAGGTGGCCAGTACCGACCCCCCGGGGGCCCGCTGAATGGCCACGGCAATGGCCGGTTTACCGTTACCGAGATAGCCGGAAAACCGGGTCTGGCTGTCCCATTGAACGGTGGCGCAATCACTTAAACGGACATTGGGCGCCAGAGAAAGATTCCGCAGCGTCTCCACCCGATCCCGTTCACCGTAAAACGTAATGGTATAAAAGGATTCCCTGCCCTTGGAAAAACCCACCGGCACATCCCGATCCAGAGCCCGGATGGTAGCGGCGATCTTATTCAGGGCCACGCCGTGAGATTTGGCCTTAAAGGGATCCACCTTGATGGTGATGGCCGACTGCCAGCCGCCGAAAACCTCCACATTACCGATAGCGGAATTTCGGAGCAAAGCCGGTTTAATGTCACTATCCACCAGTTTACGAACATCGGCAATAGTCAGATTGTCATTTTTAGGCGACAGGGCAAAAACATCCGCCGGAAGGGTAAAGGCCCCTGATGTATAGATAGACGGATTGGTGCCCATGGGCAGTTTGGCCCGTACCTTGTTGATGGCGTTATTGACATCCACCGCCGCGGGATCCAGCCCTTTTTCATACTCGAACTCGGCGGTCACAATGGACATCCCTGCAATATTGGTGGAACTTACCTGGCGGATCAGGGAAAGAGAGGAAAGTTCCATCTCAATGGGCTTGGACACCGTGGCCGCCACCACGTTGGGCGTGGCGCCCGGCACCTGGGTCATCACAATAACCGTGGGCCGGTCGGAATCAGGAAACAGATTCTTGGGCATTGTTTTAAGGCCATAGATACCAAGAACAAAAAAAGCGGCAATAATACTGTATAATAAATACGGCCTGGAATAAAAGAAATCAAACAGCCCCTTTTTATCAACGGATTCAGCCATTGTTTGCATCCTCCATTTTCAGCCCGATTTTCTCTGCCGCCAAAACAGGTGCTCCGGAGGCGGCCCGCAAAAGGATATCCGGTTTGGCAAGGAGAATGGTTTTGCCGCTCAGATCAGGCCGGACAACCACCCCCTCCTGACCGCGGGCGATAATATCGACGGGAGTCTTTACAGCCTTACTTTGCGCATAGGTAAAAACAAAGGAGTTCCCGCCTACTGAGAGCAGGCCGTCCACCGGCACCAGAACATCCCGATTTTCATAGACGACGATCCGGACATTGAGGTATTGGCCTTCCACCAGTTTGTCATCATCGGGCAGGGGGGCGATATACTGGGCCAGGCCGGTATTGCCGGCCTCGTTCTTGGCGGTTAACGGCAGTTTTTTGCCCTTGAAAATAATCTCTGCGGGATGGATGGTGTCGGGCAGTGACAGGTTGACGTAGCGGCCGGTACGGGCGGCAATCTTAAACAGGGTCTTGCCGGGCATGGCCAGATCGCCGGCCATCACCAGCCGTTTACTCAGGGTCCCGTCAATTGGGGCGGTAATCATCGTATAAACAAGGAGAGAATCAACCTCCTTCATATTCTGTTTCAGCGTGGCTTTGCTCTTCTTCAGGGTGGAGATACTGTTTTTCGCC
>NBLJ01000030.1 GCA_002084545.1 Desulfobacteraceae bacterium 4572_123
TATATCAAACGAAATCCGATTACGCTGTATCAGAGCCAGCACCGGGGCGGCAAGGGCAAAACCGCCATGGGAACCAAGGAAAAGGATTTTGTCAAGCACCTTTTCGTGGCCTCGACCCACCACACATTTTTGTTTTTTACCAATAAGGGAAAAGTATACTGGTGCAAGGTATATGATCTCCCCATGGCCGGCAGGCAAAGCCGCGGCAAGGCCATTGTGAATCTGCTGAATCTGGAACAAGGTGAAAAACCGACCACCATCCTTGCGGTTCCAACATTTGATCCCGGTCATAATGTGATTATGGCAACCAGAAACGGAATAATAAAAAAAACCGACCTGATGGCTTTCAGCCGGCCGAGGGTAGGCGGGATTATCGCCATCACACTGTTGGACGGCGATGAGTTGATTGCGGCCCGAATCACCGACAATACCCTGGATGTTTTTCTTGGATCGGCCATGGGCAAATCGATTCGCTTTCATGAATCCGATATAAGGGCATCGGGCCGCACGGCTCAGGGGGTTCGTGGAATGCGTCTTGATCCGGAGGACAAGCTGGTGGGAATGGAGGTTTTAAGTCATGCCCAGACCCTGTTTACCATCACTGAAAACGGGTTCGGCAAGCGGACATCCACCGATGAGTATCCGGTCCAGAGACGAGGCGGCAAGGGGGTTATCACCATTAAGACCAGTGAACGCAATGGGAAGGTGGTAGCCATTTTGCTGGTGGCCGAGGATGATGAATTGATGTTGATGACAAGCAGCGGCAAGATCATTCGCATGCCCATAAAAGGGATCTCCGTTATCAGCCGCAACACTCAGGGGATCAAACTTGTCGGGATGGACCCGAAGGAGCGGGTTATGGGTGCGGTCGGACTTGCTGAAAGGGACGAAGTAGAACCCGAATGAAAGACAGCATAAATACAGGTATAACTAAAATTGGTGTAGTGGGGGCCGGCAGTTGGGGTACGGCCCTTGCCGATCTGCTTGCTAAAAAAGGATTTGCGGTTGATCTCTGGGTATTTGAGCCCGAGGTATGCCGCCAGATCGCGGAGCAAAGGGCAAACAAACTCTTTCTGCCCGGCGTTTTGCTTTCGGAAAACCTGCGGCCCTCCAATGATTTTGCAGGTGTCGTTGCAGACAAAGATCTGGTCCTGATCGTCGTTCCGTCACATGTCATGCGCGAGACCACATTGAAGATGGCATCCTTTCTTGGGTCCGAGACAACTCTGGTGACAGCTTCCAAGGGTATTGAAAATAAGACACATTTAACCATGAGCGGCATATTGCATGAAACACTGCCCGGTCTGGATGAGAGCCATCTGGCAGTGCTGTCCGGACCGAGTTTCGCCAAAGAGGTAGCCGCTGATGTGCCTACCCTGGTGACGGTTGCTTCAAAAAACAAGGCAACGGCCGGGTTTGTACAGCAGATATTTGCCACTCCTTATTTCCGGGTCTATTCAAGCGATGATGTGATTGGTGTGGAACTGGGTGGGGCTGTTAAAAACGTGATCGCCATTGCTTCGGGTATTATTGACGGACTCGGGTTGGGATTAAATACACGGGCTGCCCTGATTACCAGGGGGCTGGTCGAGATTCAACGCCTGGGACTGACCCTGGGAGGCAATCCCCACACGTTTGCCGGGCTTGCCGGTGCCGGCGATCTGATACTGACCTGTACCGGCAGTTTAAGCCGCAACTACACGGTGGGCCGTAAAATAGGCAGGGGTATGACTTTAAAACAGATTCTATCCGAAATGCACATGGTTGCCGAGGGCATCAAAACCACCAGATCGGTATATAATTTATCCCGCAAACTTGATGTCGAGATGCCTATTTCTCATGAAATCTATCATGTTCTGTATGATAATGAAGACCCCGGAAAGGCCGTGAAGCGACTGATGACCCGCAACCTCAGGCAGGAATTTGATCCGTGATCAGAATCCGGGAGTCGGAAAATAAAAAATAGCAGTCGGCAAAAACCAACAATCCATACACAGGCCTGATTAAGCATGGATAAAAAAAATTTCCATAAAGGCCAGGGGCATCGACGGCGATTAAGAGAGCGTTTTCTTACTTCCGGGTTGTCCGGGTTTCATGATTATGAGGTCATCGAACTTCTTCTGACACTGACTACGCCGCGAAAAGACTGCAAAGATGCAGCCAAGGCAGCCATAGAGCGTTTTAAAACCCTGCAGGGCGTATTTGAAGCCGACTCCGCGGAACTTTGTCAGGTAAAGGGCATAGGCCCGGCCAATTTATTAGGGGTCAAGCTGATAAAAGCGGTTGCGGATCGTTATCTTAAGAAAAAATTGATTGCGATGCTAAAAACAGGATTATTGCCCTTGAAACCCTGTTTACGGGAACACTGACGGCAAGTTCCGTTTATCCTAGAGAAGTGGTTCAATCGGCCCTGAACCATCATGCCGCAGCCCTTATTTTTGCCCACAATCACCCTTCCGGCGATCCGGAGCCATCGGCGGAGGATATAGCTATCACACGTCAACTGGTTTTTGCCTGCCGGGTGATGGGAATAACCGTTCACGAGCATCTGATCATCGGTGCGGACAAATATTTCAGTTTTGCCGATCAGGGTTATATTGCACGGATCAACCGGGAATTCGCCGGGAAAAACGAATAGCGATACCTAAGTGCCGTGATGTGTTTTTAAATAATTTATAAAGTTTGTCGATCTGATCGTATGATGAATGATAATACCGAATATCCGGGCTGCTTTGGGGATCTTGATATTGTTTTTCCCATGGGGGAAAACGAATTGAGACATACGCCGGAGTCGTGCATGGCATGTTTTTACAAGACAGAATGTCTGAGAGATGCCTTGGCCGGAAAGAGTGGTCTGCGGGTCCGGGAGGAAAAAGTGGACCGGGCTTATGCTTCGGGTATGATTGGATTTATAGAAAGATGGTCGAACCGGAAAGATCTGCAGCGCCGGAAAAAGAAAATGCAGAAATAATTCGACAGTTCATGACAAGTCACAAAGTTGATGCTTGAGACTTGGATTTTATTTACAGCCTAATTATTTAGTGGAGGGTTTGATGAGAACCATAAAAGAAATACCCATTGCCGGAAAGCGCGTATTAATCAGAGTCGATTTTAATGTTCCGCTGGATGCTGATGGCAATATAACGGACGACACCCGGATCATGTCAGCCCTGCCTACGCTTCACTACGCCCTGGAACAGGACGCAAAATTGATTATTGCGTCCCATCTGGGCCGCCCCAAGGGTCAGGTCGACCCCGGGTTCAGCCTGCTGCCTGTAGCCGGGCGCCTTAGTGAGCTTTTAGGAAAAACGGTTGAAATGGCACCTGATTCTATCGGGCCGCAGGTGCAGAGCCTGGTCGACGGTCTGGAACCGGGCGGAGTAGTGCTGCTTGAAAATTTGCGTTTTTATGCCCAGGAACAGCAGAATGATGATGATTTTGCAAAAGAACTGGCCGCTCTTTGTGACGTCTACATCAATGATGCTTTTGCCGTATCCCATCGTGTGAACGCCTCGGTAGTGGGTGTTGTCCGTCATGCACCGGAGTCCGCTGCCGGACTTTTGCTGAAAAAAGAGCTTGATTATTTTAAGCTGGCTATGGATCAGCCCAAACGGCCCCTGGTAGCTATTGTCGGCGGTGCCAAAGTGTCAAGTAAGCTTGCCGCGCTGCGGAACATGCTCCGGAAGGTGGATACATTGATTATCGGCGGTGCCATGGCAAATACCTTTTTAAGAAGCAAGGGGTACAAGTTAGGTAGATCCCGGATAGAGGAGGACCTGGTTGAAGTGGCGGGCAGCGTGCTGAAAACGGCCGCGGCCCAGGGGGTTCAGGTGTATCTTCCGGTGGATGCGGTTGCTGCCGCGGAATTTGACGCCGATGCTGAAAACAACATTTTCACCCTGCCTGAAATACCTTCCGACTGGATGGTGCTGGATATCGGTCCGGAGACATCATCGCTCTATGCAAATGCCCTGGACAATGCCGGCACCATTGTCTGGAACGGCCCCATGGGAGTTTTTGAAATGGAGGCATTCAGTAAAGGCACCTTTGCCCTGGTTAAGAGCGTTGCCGAATCGGACGCCATGACGATTATTGGCGGCGGAGACACGGATGCCGCCGTGCATAGATCCGGGGAAATCGACCGCATCACCTATATGTCTACCGGTGGCGGTGCATTTCTGGCTTTGCTTGAAGGTAAAAAACTACCCGGGGTCGCAGCGCTGGATTAGGTGTTGCCGATTAAATACATATGCCATGGTCCGGCTTGCCGCGGCTGTTGACAGTCGGGTTAAATAATGGTATTTAGTACAAAATCGTTCAATTCAGGTGCAAGTTAACTTCAGGGCTTCTGGTAACCGTGAGGGATCTGTGGATATATAATATAAATTTATAGCGGGAGATGGAAGTGGCTTTCTGGAGCGTTAGAGAGGAACTGAGCCAGACAGACAGATTAAGGCGTTCTTATTACGAGTTGCTGCGGGATGAATTAGATCAGTTTATGCTCCAATATGCTTTAATTGATTCTTATACTAATTTTTGTGGCCGAAACAGCAAATACCCTTTTGTTGAAAAACGCGAACTAAAACCCAGGGCACGAATTCCCGATGTGGAATATGAGTGCCAGAATGCCTTCCTCGTTCTGTTTGTTGAAGACAGCATTCCTAATTTTTGTAAAAAATATATCCGATTTTTTGATGTAAACAAAACTATCAAAACTAATCTTCTGCGATCCAAGACCCTGCCCCTTGAAGGGAAGTTTGACAGAACCCAGAAGTATCTTGAATCGGTAAGTTTTTTTAATTTTTTAAAGGTGCTGCTGCCGGTTGATTATGCCCTTTTGATTCAGCGTGATCCGGCCGGCAAATCCAGATCACGCTACGCCCTCAGCCATTTTCATGTCCGTGTGGACTGGCCCATTGCCGACGCAGCCGAGGACCTGGCCCGTAATCTTCGATATATATCAAAAGATCTTTATGAAAAGGGCGATAAATACGCCGAGGATATCCAGAAAAAATTTTTTGAGTACTATGGACTTCCCGTTATGGCCGGCGGTCGGCGCACAGCGGCCATCGTTGCTGCACAGTATCTGAAGCAAATTCCCTGTATAACCACCGTTTATGCGGGCAGCAGTGAATCCAGGGCTCTGTTTCGGATATCCGAAAGAGGCGTTTCACGATCGATTTTAATGAAATTCAAGGAGAGCGAGATGAACAGGATCGCCGAAGCCGCTAATCTCAGCCTCAGGTCATTTAAAAAAAATTATCTGGTTGCCAGGGAGGGCAGAAGCGGTATCTGTATCTTTCAGGCGACCTATGATTACACCAACCCCGCCCGCCCCCCGGACGACAAAAAATTAAGGGAAATCAAACCGGATTTGTACTGGCTGACGGTGGGCGGTCAGCA
Organism: Desulfobacteraceae bacterium 4572_123; assembly: GCA_002084545.1. Taxonomy (GTDB): domain Bacteria; phylum Desulfobacterota; class Desulfobacteria; order Desulfobacterales; family 4572-123; genus 4572-123. The sequence goes on from NBLJ01000030.1 coordinate 5,404, forward strand.
TATCCTGCCCAAACCCGGGACATTAAAACATCCCCCTCTGCCGGTAAATTTAATTTATTCATAATGCCGATCAATTATTTTTTTACTGCCCTGAACCGCGGCCCGACAAGACATCTGCAAGCCATGGCGTATTGTTTGATATGATAAAACTTATTGCTGAATCAACTATCGCGGCCAGTCTGTTTTCGGCAGGTGTTTTTATGTTATATTTTGCCTGGAAACGTAGAAACAAGGCCAAAAAGATCAAAAAATTGATGGGACATGTCATTGATTTATTAGAAAAAAATGTCGGAACCGGAAATATATTTACTGAAGAGAAAGAAATAAAAACGAACAGGCATAATCTGGAGATGGCAAAATGGATATTGGATCAGATAAGAAGCCTGGAACCCGGACATGCCCTGGCCCTGCATTACTACGGAATGTATTACTTGAAACTTGGAAATTTGATCGATGCGGAAAAATTATGTAAAAAGGCCGAAAGCATCGACCCGGATAATTTTATAATACAAAATGGTCTGGGACTTGTTTTCGAACAAAAAGGCAACCTGGACAGGGCGAATGCATATTTTGAAAAAGCCTGCCGGAACAACCCTGACAACACCGACTTTCATAATGCATTGAGAAACCGGTCCGGGAAAGTTTATCGCGGATTTTCCGCAGGGCTGCGCAATGAGAAATGATGCGTTTTATTCTTGACATAAAGGGGCAAGTTGTTTAGAGATTCTGGGATTGATTTTTAACTGGGGTGGGGAAACTATCCAACTTTTTACTATATTTCTTTGAACTGAAAACAGATTGCAATCATACAAGGTGCATGTCACCGGAGGGTTTCTTAACAGCAATGAGGCTTGAAGATTTATTAGAGCGGGAAAAAACGCAGTTGATCAAAAAATGGTTTGAAGAGCTGATTAGCACTTACCCCCCCGACACCTCCAGATTTTTAAAGCACCAGAAAGATGCATTTGCCAATCCTGTGGGACAAACCTCCCTGAATGGCCTGGAAAACCTCCTGGACATACTTCTAAAAAACGGCGGTCATGATAGTGTGGTTTCCTGTTTGGATCCAGTGATCAGGATCAGAGCGGTACAAACCATGTTTACCCCTTCGCAGGTCGTTGGTTTTATTTTTTCTCTGAAAAAAGTTATTCGGGAAAAGCTGACAAAGGAGCTTGGAGAGATTGAGATCCTAAAACAGTTGCATGAATTTGAATTAAAAATTGATGAAATTGGTTTGATTGCCTTTGATATTTTTATGGATTGCCGTGAAAAGATTTATGACATCAAGGCAAATGAAGAAAGAAATAAAATTTATAAAGCATTTGCAAGAGCGGGGCTGGTTGCCGAGATTTCGGAAAAGGAACCGGAACTCAACGCATTATAATAATACTTGATGGCGGCTTTACCGATTTGGATTTTTAAAAAAATCCTTTGTATATGCAATCGCATGATGACGTGGAGCCATAAAGCGAGGTAATGTTCAATGAATGGAAAGTATCTGTTTTCCCTCATAGCTGTAATTGTACTTTTTCTGCTGGCTTATGTGGGCGTGGAAACGGCAGGGCTTCAGGTTGTTTTCGGGATTATTATACCCTATATGGCCGTTTTAACCTTCATTATCGGCTTTGTTTATCGGGTAATGGGATGGGCAAGATCGCCTGTACCCTTTCCTATACCAACAACCTGCGGCCAGCATAAGAGTCTCCCCTGGCTTAAACAGAACAAGATCGATAATCCGTCCGGAACTTTGGGCGTGATAGCGCGGATGGCGCTGGAGATACTTTGTTTTCGTTCATTGTTCCGCAATATCCGCATGGGAACGAATAAAGACGGCCAGATCAGTTATCACCTTGAAATCTGGCTGTGGCTGTCGGCCCTGGTGTTTCACTATTCATTCCTGGTTGTTATAACGCGTCACTTGCGATTTTTTACCGAACCGGTCCCACTGCCCATTACGCTGATCGAGAAGCTGGACGCGTTTTTTCAAGTCGGACTGCCGGTTTTTTATATGTCCGGATTCGCTCTTCTGGCGGCACTGCTCTTTCTGCTTGCAAGAAGGCTTTTTATTGCCCAGGTTAAATACATCTCTCTGGCGGCCGATTTTTTTCCTCTGTTTCTCCTTATCGGCATCACCTTTACCGGTCTTATGATGCGCTATCTCACAAAAACCGATATTGTAGGGATCAAGGAATTGGCCATGGGACTGGCTACATTTCACCCGACCATTCCCGGAGGCATCAGCTGGCTCTTTTATGTCCATCTTTTCTTTGTCAGTACGCTTTTGATCTATTTCCCGTTCAGCAAACTCATGCATCTGGGCGGTATTTTCCTGAGCCCTACCCGGAACCTTACCACGGATACCCGTGCGCGACGGCATGTCAACCCATGGAACTACCCGGTGGCTGTTCATACCTACGAAGAATATGAAGATGAATTCAGAGAGAAAATGGTCGAGGCCGGTCTGCCGGTGGACAAACAATCTGTTGACCAGGCGACCGAGGAAAAGGAGTAAGTAATGAAAAACCTTCCGAAATCAAATGAGTTTTTTTCAAATATAGATCATCGGCCGCCTAAAGAAACGGGTTGGATGGAAACTCCCATCAATATTCGCAAGGGCATGTACTGCTATGCTTCCAATCCCAAGAGCGTCGAATATGTCGGCCTGCCCTATCCGCGGGAATGGAATCCCATGGAGGACGACTGGAAATTGCCGGAAAACTGGCAGCAGATCATCCATGAAGGATTCAGGGAACGACTGGATAAGTTCCGCAGCTTTAAGGTTTTCATGGATATTTGCGTGCGCTGCGGAGCCTGTGCCGATAAGTGCCATTTTTTTATCGGAACCGGTGATCCCAAGAACATGCCGGTCCTGCGGGCTGAACTGCTTCGATCCGTCTATAGAAACGATTTTACCCGGGCAGGTAAGATTCTCGGCAAGCTCGGCGGTGCCAGGCCCATGACTCTGGCGGTACTTAAGGTGGAATCGATACCGCTGAAATCACCATTATGGGGCGTGAGCTGCTGAACCTGCTGGGCCTGAATATTGACTGGATCGCCACGCCGGTGGCCAACTGCTACCGTACCGGCAATCACCTGGGTATTCAGCCCCATGCCTTCAAGGATATGCTTGATTTTTTTACCGAGGATATCGAGGAACTCACAGGGATAAATGTTGCTCCCAGTTTCAACAAGAAGGGCGCCGACATCCTGTTTATCACGCCTTCAGGGGACGTGTTTGCGGACCCGGGCACCTATACCTGCATGGGGTATATGATGCTGTTTCACTATCTGAAGGTTAAATACGGGCTGGATGTCACCTGGAGCACCTATGCGTCCGAGGGTGGTAATTTCGGTTTTTTTACCTCTCACGAGACCATGAAGCGGCTGAATTCCAAGATGTATATGGAGGCCAGGCGGCTCGGGGTTAAATGGATACTGGGCGGCGAATGCGGGCACATGTGGCGCGTCATCAATCAGTATATGGATACCATGAACGGACCGGCGGACTTCCTGGAGGAACCGGTCTCGCCCATCACCGGCACTAAATTCGAAAATGCCAAATCCACGAAAATGGTCCATATTTGCGAATTCACGGCGGATCTTATCAAACACGACAAGCTGGAGCTGGACCCAGGCCGCAATGATAAATTCAAGGTGACCTATCACGATTCCTGTAATCCCGCCCGCGGTATGGGCCTGCTGGATGAACCGCGATATGTAATTAATAAAGTATGTAATCATTTCTATGAAATGCCCGCCAATACGATTCGGGAGAATACCTTCTGCTGCGGCAGCGGGGCGGGCTTAAACGCCGGAGAAGATATGGAACTGCGTATGGCCGGTGGTCTGCCCAGGGCCAACGCGGTCAAACACGTGCATGAGAAGTTCGGGGTTAATATGCTTTCCTGCATCTGTGCCATCGATCGGGCGGTTTTGCCGGATTTGATGGCCTACTGGGTTCCCGAGGTAGATGTAACCGGTATCCATGAACTGGTCGCCAATGCGCTGGTGATGCCGGGGGAAACTGAAAAAACCACGGACCTGCGCGCTGAACCGCTGCTGGGAATGGAGGAACAAGCAGATGAATGATAAAGGCAAGATCACTACGGGGCTGATTATTTTTGTTGCAATCGTGACGTTTCCGTTCTGGTATAATCATGGGCGGGCCGTGGCGACACCCGAGCCGGTTCTGGCTCCTGAAGCCAAAGCCGCTAAAAAATGTGTCCGGCCCATCGAGTTCATGAAAGCCGAGCATATGCAGCTTCTGGATGTCTGGCGTGATACGGTGGTCCGAGGCGGTCAACGGATTTATGAAAATGAAGAGGGTATGGAATTCAACATGAGCCTTTCCTCGACATGTCTTGAATGCCACTCCAACAAGGCCGATTTTTGTGATAAATGTCATGACTATGCTTCGGCAGATCCTTACTGCTGGGATTGCCATATTGAGAATCCGAAGGAGAAAAAATGATGGAGAGCAGCAGACGAAAATTTTTGAAAATCGCTGGTGCTTCAGCCGTCGTGGGCATCGGAGCGCACTCGGTAGTGAATGCCCTGGCCTCTGAAGATCAGGCTAAAACGGTGGAAACCAAAGTTGGCCCAAAGGCACTGCACGCCAAAAACTGGGGCATGGTTATCGATACACGGAAGTTGAAGACTTCAGCCGATCTGAAACCGATTATCGACGCCTGCAACAAAATCCACAATATTCCCACAAAACTGGAAAATAAAAATCACGAAATTAAATGGATTTGGGAAGAAAAATATCAGCATGCCTTTCCTGTTCTGTCAGGCAATAAATATGCGAATGACAGGGTGGAAAAGCTGCCTTTTCTGGTTATGTGCAACCATTGCGAGAATCCGCCCTGTGTGAGGGCCTGTCCAACTCAGGCCACTTTCAAAAGAGAATCCGACGGGATCGTTTTAATGGACTTTCACCGGTGTATCGGCTGCCGCTTCTGCATGGCCGCCTGCCCCTATGGGTCAAGGAGCTTTAATTTCAGGGATCCGCGTCCTTTCATAGAGCATGAAACCAAGGATTTTCCCACCCGCATGAAGGGCGTTGTCGAAAAGTGTAATTTCTGTGCGGAACGGCTCGCGGTTGGAAAACAGCCCGCTTGTGTTGAAGCATCTAAAGGGGCACTTGTATTTGGAGATCTCCGTGATCCTGATTCGGAGATCAGAAAAGTATTAAAAAAGAACTACACGATTCGACGTAAACAGGAGCTGGGAACCGAACCGGCGGTTTACTACATTGTATGAGGTGATTGATTATGCTTGAATTAGCTTTTAATGGCGGGAAGAAATACTGGGGATGGGTGACGGTTCTGCTGGGGGTGATCGGCGCCGGTTTTGCGGTGTATTTGTGGCAGTTCAATTTCGGTCTTGGCATTACCGGCATGAGCCGGGATGTATCCTGGGGATTTTATATCGCTAATTTTACATTCCTGGTGGGTGTCGCAGCCGGGGGTGTGATGGTGGTTACTCCCTATTACCTGCATAATTACAAGGCCTTTGGCAGGATCACGATTTTAGGTGAGTTTCTCGCTATCGCCTCGGTGGTTATGTGTCTGCTGTTTATCATCGTTGATCTCGGCCAGCCTGTAAGAGCTCTTAACGTGCTGCTCTATCCCACACCCAATTCAATTTTGTTCTGGGATGCTATTGTTCTGAACGGGTACCTGTTTCTGAATATCGTCATTGGATGGAATGTCCTTGAAGCCGAACGTAATGGAACACATTACGGCTCCTGGCTCAAGCCGCTGATCTACCTGTCTATCCCGTGGGCCGTCAGCATTCATACCGTGACCGCATATTTGTACTGCGGTCTGCCCGGTAGAGGGTTCTGGCTTACCGCTATCCTGGCACCGCGTTTTCTCGCATCAGCTTTTGCAGCGGGACCGGCCCTGCTTATTCTGCTGTGCCTGGTGATCCGCCGCACAACCAATTTTGATCCGGGACGGGAACAGATTCAGAGCCTGGCCAAGATTGTTGCCTATGCCATCTGTATCAATGTGTTCTTTTTTCTGTGTGAGGTGTTTGTGGTGTTTTACAGCAACATTCCATCGCACATGGACCATATGAAATACCTGTTTGTGGGCCTTCATGGTCACAACAGCCTGGTCCCGTTCATGTGGACCTCCATGGCGCTTATGGTGTTTGCAATCATTTTGCTGGTCAATCCCATTACGCGCAGAAATGAAAACGTTCTGGCCGTGGCCTGTGTTACCGTGTTTATCGGCACCTGGATCGACAAGGGGCTTGGAATGATCTCCGGCGGTTTTGTTCCGTCACCACTGCACCATGTCACGGAATACGCCCCCACGATTCCTGAAATCATTATTACCCTGGGAGTATATGGCGTGGGCTTTCTCGTATTGACGCTTCTATTTAAGATAGTTGTGTCCGTCAAGGAAGAAACAAAGGCATAGCAGCAAAAAAAAGAATAAAAAAAAGGGACGTATCCATATGTTCGGAGCGTCCCTTTTTTGTTTTTGATCCCTCCCGGCTGAAATCCGTTCGGCGCTTTTGATCTCATTCTTCAAACATTGACAGAGGCCGACATCAAAAGAAAAATCACATAAATAATAAAGCTTGACCAGTATCGGAAAAAGGCTTTATATCAAAAATACCGCACGCCGGAATCCGCCGGGAGGTGATCGGACAACCGGCCGTTTTACCTTGATTCTTAACAACTTTGAAAAGGGAGTTCGAACCTGTGAGTATTGATGCGTTTTCCATGGATTTTTTTTCTTTGAAGGGGAAAACGGCAATTGTGACGGGAGGCAACAGTGGGCTCGGGCTGGCTTTTTCAACCGCTCTGGCAAAAGCCGGTGCCAATCTATTTATTCCGAGTTATATCATGGATGATGGAGAGGCCGGGCAGATAATTGAAAAGCAGGGGGTTACCGTTGAATTCATGAAGGTGGATATCACTGAAGCCGGAGCGCCGAAACAGATCATCGAAACCTGTGTAAATAAATTTGGGGAAATTGATATTTTAGTCAATAACGCAGGGATCTGTAATGCAAATTCCGTATTGGAATTTGGCCGCAAAGAGTGGGATCCCATGATTGCCGTCAATCTTACCGCCGCATTTGAATTAAGTCATGAAGCCGCTAAATTCATGATACCCCGGAAAAGCGGCAAGATGATCAATACATGCTCCCTTTTTTCTTATCTGGGAGGGCAGGGATCTGCCGCCTATGCCGCAACCAAACATGGCATTGCCGGGCTGACAAAAGCCTACTGCGATGAACTGGCCCAATATAATATTCAGGTAAACGGCATTGCACCTGGATACTATGCCACCGAACTCACAGCAAATACCAGAAGCGATCCGGTAAAAAGTCGAAAGGTACTGGAGCATATCCCCGCTAATCGGTGGGGTGAGCTCCAGGATTTGATGGGGGCCGTTGTATTTTTAGCCGGCAGAGCCTCGGACTATGTTAATGGTCATCTGCTGGTTGTTGACGGAGGCTACCTGGTCAGGTAGATCCGCAGACACCAATTACAACTTATAAAGGAATAATCATGAAATTGACCAGAGAAGCCATTGTCGATCATCTTAAAAATATTGTCGGTGCGGAACGGGTAATCACGGATGAAGAGGTATTAAAAGAGAATAGTCACGACAGGTATAAAAAATTTGAAACGATTTTTGGTGTTTACAGCACCCCGATTCCCGCGGCCGTGGTGAAACTCGCGGACACAAAGCAGGTCTCTGCTGTTTTGAAATTTTTAAACGAAAATAAAATCAATTCCGTGGCCCGTACCGGGGGAACCGCCACGGAGGGCGGCCTGGAAACTATTATTGAAAATTCCGTTGTTCTTGATGGTTCGGAAATGAACCAGATTATTAAAATCGATCCCGTTAATATGCTGGCAACCGCCCAGTGCGGTGTGAATCTGGGTGAGTTGGAAGACCGCCTCCGCGAGCAGGGTTATACCACCGGCCATTCCCCCCAGTCCAAACCGCTGGCCCACATGGGAGGGCTGGTTGCAACCCGCAGTATTGGTCAGTTCTCAACCCTTTATGGTGCCATCGAAGATATGGTCATTGGTTTGGAGGCTGTATTCCCCAACGGTGAAATCATCCGGATTAAAAATGTTCCGCGCCGCGCCTGTGGTCCGGATATTCGCCACATAATTATCGGCAACGAGGGGGCCCTGTGTTATATCACCGAGGTAACGGTTAAAATTTTCAAATACTTCCCTGAGAATAACCGGTTCCTGGCCTGGGCACTGGACAACATGTCAACCGGTTTTAAGATCCTGCGTGAAGTAATGGTGGCCGGGTATCGCCCTTCGGTTGCACGCCTCTATGATGTGGAAGATGGTGCCCAGCACAGTTTCGACCAGTTTGCAGAGGACAAATGCGTTCTGATGTTCATGGCGGAAGGCAATGAGCGCATAGCCGGGGCTACCGCCGAAGGTATAGCCGAGATTGTTGAAAGTTATGATGAGTGCCGGACAATCGATGGTAAAATTATTGAGAACTGGTTTAACCATCTGAACTGGGGGCCGGAACAAATTGCCGAAGAGCGTGAACTCATTCTTAAAAATTGTCATATTGGATTCACCACCGAGGTCTCCGCCAACTGGGACAGCATTAATACCGTTTATGAAAATGTTCTTAAACGGATTCGGGATGAGTATCCGCACATGGACGATCTGACCATGCTGGGCGGTCACTCCTCCCACAGTTACCAGACCGGAACCAATCTATACTTTGTGTACGACTACGATGTAGTGGACTGCAAACCTGAGGAAGAGATCACCAAGTATCATAACCCGCTGTATGCGCTGATAGTGGAAGAGACGCTGAAGGTCGGAGGATCAATGGTGCACCATCACGGCATCGGCAAATACAGAACAGCCTGGACCAGGGAAGAACATGGCTCGGCCTATTACATCCTGAAAGGACTGAAAGATCAGTTTGATCCCAATGGTATCATGAACACGGGAACCATTTACCCGGTGGAATAATGAAAATTACGGTCTGTTTTAAAACCCTGGCGGATTACGATAGACTGTCCGCCAAGGACTGGGTATGGGATGAACGTCATTTTGTTGATATGAGTTTTGTCAGACGGATTTTCAACTGTTTTGACGAAAGCGCATTGGAAATGGCGCTCAAGCTTTCCAGACCGGAAGAAACCTCGGCGGACAGGGCGGAGATCACCGCGTTCACCGTGGATGACTCACCGGGCGACCTCTTTCTTAAACACCTGATCGCAGTTGGCTACGATAATGCCGTGCGAATTCAGTGCGATAATGGAATCGACCTGCGATATAATCCGCTGGCCATATCTTTTTTGATTGCAGCGTATATCAAAAAAGAGGCCCAGCATATCGTGATCCTGGGCATGCAGGGGGGGGACGGAGACAACCGCCAGACCGGACCGCTCGTTGCCGAACGATTGGGGTGGCCCTGCATTGGAGATGTCACCGAAGTGTTCCGTGCCGGCTCACCCGGCTGTCTCAGGGTAACCAGCAGGATCGATGGGGCCACCCTGGTGCAGACCGTCAAATTACCCGTTGTGCTGATCATCGGCCACTCACTGGAATCTCCCTGTCTTCGCATTCCGACACTGAAACAGAAATTAGCCGCGAAAAAAAAGAAGATCACGGTGTTGACCTGTGAAGAACTGGGAATGGATAGTGACTCTTTGATCAACAATGATAAAACCCTTATTGATCTGCAGCGGCCATCAGTGAACCGGTCCTGTGTTTTTTTGGAGGGTAAAACCGCGCGGGAACAGACTCAAGATCTCTATGATAAATACCTCAAAGATAGGCTGAAGCCATGAAAACGGCCATAATCCTGAATGCAGAGAGCCGTTCACTGCAGCAGCAGGCCTCTGAAATAAATACAATACTGAAAAACCTTACAGCGGCATTGTCAAGTATTGAACTGTGGTTGTTTTACACAGGCAGGCAGCCTGAATCAGTACCGGAAATGGATTGTCCACTGTCGGTTATTAAAATGATCGCGGTAAAAAACAGCTATTTGCCGGAGTATTATCTGTACTTGCTGGAACAGTTAATTATCAAAAATCCGATGGACCTGCTGCTGTTTCCCAGTGACGGACCGGGCGGGGAAACAGCGACCCGTCTGGCATATCGTACAGGCGGCAGTTCCTCTCTGCAGGTCGAAGAGTGCGGCATGGCTTCCGGCAGGCTGGAAATTGCCAGACCTTTCTATGGAAACAACCTGAGGGCGCGATTTGTTCTGGACCATCCCCCCTATTGTCTGTCGGTGGCAAGACAGCCCTTTCAACCGGTTATGATGATCCCGTGTGATCCTCGAAAAATGGAAACCGTCAAGCTTGATCAACCGCACTGCGACTGGATAACCGGAGTTGTGACGATTCCGGATCAGCCGGATACAGGACTGGCCTATGCGGATTTTGTGCTCGTGGTGGGACAGGGTGTAAAAAATAAAAAAACCGCTGATGTTTTGCAGGACGTGGCGGAAAAAATAGGCGCCGAACTTGGTGCAAGTCGCCCGGTGGTGATGAATGCCTGGATCGATATGAATCGATTGATCGGTGCATCGGGACTGATTATATCGCCAAAGATCTGTATTGCAGCGGGAGTTTCCGGTACGGGAGTTTTCAGCGTGGGGATTAAAAACAGTGAATTTATCGTGGCAGTCAACACCGACAGCAACGCGCCAATTTTTCAAATTGCCCATGCCGGCATTGTCGGGGATCTCCAGGAGATTCTTGCTGAACTGGAAAAATTGATTATAGCCGAAAAAACCGGAAAAGGATCTCATGCACTGCATGAATCAGGGATTGAGACATAATGAAGAAAAAAAAGTCGCCTGATTTAATTCAACCCCTGGCAGACAGACACCTTGACTATTTAAAAGATGAGTCCCGAATGTCGGGCAAAGCTGAAAGCATCTCTTTTCCGGAAAGCGAAGCGGAAGTTCAGGCGATTGTGAAAACCCTCTTGCGGCGGCAAACGCCGATTACGGTTCAAGGCAGCCGGACAGGAGTCACGGGCGGAGCCGTACCCGTCGGCGGGCATATTATGAGCCTGTCAAAAATGACGAGAGTAACGGGGCTGGAACTTGATCAGAACGGCAGCTTCTCCATCAGGGTTCAACCGGGCATCAGTTTAGCGGAACTTCAGGAACAGCTTGACAGCAGACGTTTTGATTGTGAGGGCTGGGACGATAACGCACTCAATGCACTTCGCGTCTTTAAAAAGGCAGAAAAACAGTTCTGGCCGCCTGACCCATCCGAAAGATCGGCATCCATCGGCGGCATTGCCGCCTGCAACAGCCGGGGCATCTGTGCGCACCATTACGGGGCGGCCGGCCGCTATATCAAAAGTATTCGAGTGGTTGATGCCAGGGGAGAAGCTTATTCACCTGGGCGGCGGCAGTATCTTTTTTCAGATGGAATATGCCTCTTGCCCGGAGAAAATGAAATTCGGATAGATCCGGGGATCCCGCGGGAAGAATCACCGGTCAGCCTGATGGATCTCTACCTGGGAAGTGAAGGCATGCTTGGCGTTATCACCGAGTTGACATTATCCCTCCAGTCACTTCCCAGTGAATTGTGGGGTATCGTTTTTTTCTTTGAGGAGCAGTTCCGGGCCGTGGATTTTATTCAAGCGACAGCTAAAAGAAAAAAAACAGAATCAGACACCGACATTGCGGCCATTGAATTTATGGATCAGACCTCACTTGAAACTATCCGGGAATTTAAAAAAGAAAACAGCCGCTTAAGGAAGCTGCCGGAGGTGGATACCAGGTTTGCATCGGCTGTGTATATGGAAATCCACGGCAACAATACTGAAGAGGTAGAGGCGATATCCCGGTGGCTGCTGGAAGCAGCGGTCGAACATGAAAGTGATCCGGACACCACCTGGGCTTTTTGCGGCGAGGGCGAGATCGAGCAACTTCGCCTCTTTCGTCATGCCGCAGCGGAAGCGGCCAACCTGTTCATCGACAGGGCAAGACAGATAGATTCCCGGATTACAAAACTCGGGACTGATATGTGCCTTAAAAAAGAACCCTTGTCTGAAGTGCTCAAGATGTACCGCCGGGACCTGAAAGCCAGTGGACTCAAAGCCTCTGTTTTCGGGCATGCCGCGGACGGGCATTTTCATGTCAATATTTTACCGCGGAATTATCAGCAGTTTGAGGAGGGCAGGAGACTGATTGAAGATTGGGCAAAAAAAATCAGTGCCCGGGGCGGCAGTGTTGTGACGGAACATGGCGTTGGAAAAATCAAAAAACATCTGTTTCCGTCAAACCGTCTCCCCAATTATTTAAAACTGATTTGCAGTATAAAGAAGCAACTTGATCCCAAGGGGTTATGGAATCCCGGTAATATGATAAATTCGTATGAACCAGCACACAGCAACGGAAACCAGGCATGAGTAAAAAATATCTGATGGGGGTGGATGTAGGCACCCAGAGCGCCAAGGTGGTCATATCGGATCTGGATGGTAATATCGTTTGCGAAGGCAGGAAGGCATTACGGAAAATGGATATTCCGGCACCCCAACTGGCGGAACATCCGGATGACGACCTCTGGGATGCGCTTAAAATAGCCTTTAAACGGGTGATGGCAAGATTCAATGATGAGATTGGCTGCAACGTGCATGATATTATGGCCATGGGGATCTGTATTATCCGCTGCTGCCGTGCGCTGCTTAAAAAAAACGGCGAACTGGCCTATCCGGTGATTGACTGGATGGATAAACGTCTCAACACACCTTATGAATATCATGCCGCCTATGGCGATGTGCGGTATGTCACCACAAGCTCCGGCTACATCACCCATCGTCTGACAGGTGAGTTTAAGGACACCTGCGCCAACTATATCGGTAATTGGCCAATGGATGACGACACCCTGGACTGGAGTACAAGCAATGATATTATCAAGCAATACAACGTACCTCGGGAGATGCTGTTTGATGTGGTAAGACCGGGGGATATCCTTGGGTATGTGACCGCTGAAGCGGCAGACCTTCTCGGCGTTCCGGCAGGAATGCCGGTTGTCGCCACGGCTCATGATAAGGCAGTGGAAGCGCTGGGCGCTGGTTTACTGGCGTCCGGCATCGGCCTTATTTCTCTGGGAACTTATATCGGCGCTCTGGTGCATGGCCGTGAAAACCTGCAAGATCCACAAAACTTCTGGTCATTTCAGGCATCCGTTCCCGGGCGTTATCTGTATGAATGCATTGGTGTCCGGCGCGGCATGTGGACCGTAAGCTGGTTTTGCGATCAATTCGGAAAAGGCATCATTAATGAAGCCCGAAACCGGGGAGAATCCATTGAAGAGCTGTTTAACCGCGAGGCGGAAAAAATCCCGCCCGGATGCGAAGGACTGCTGACGGTTCATGACTGGGCCCCTCCCGTGGATGCGGTGTATCGTAAAGGCGTGATGTTTGGATTTGACGGGCGCCATACCCGGGCTCATATTTATCGATCCATTCTGGAAGGTATCGCCTTTACCGTGAAAAACCATATGGATAAAATGAATCAGGAGCTGAATACGCCGATAAAGCACCTGATAGTCTCGGGCGGCGGAGCCAATAGTAATTTATTCATGCGGATTTTAGCGGATGTATTCGGAGTCACCACCTGTCGCAATCAAATGAAAGATTCAGCGGCTGTCGGGTGTGTCATAAATGCGGGTATGGCCGTTGGCGTTTTCAACTCCTATGAAGAAGCCGTGGAAAAAATGGTTCGCAGGGATGATCAATTCAGCCCCAACCTGGAAAACACTAAATTCTATAACCAGCTCAATGAAAAGGTGTACAGGCATGCCAACCGGTACTTTGACCCGATACTGAAAGAGCTTGCTTTATTAGTAGATTAGATGCTGCTGCGCCTGCCCGCCGGGGCGGAACCCTGCCGGGCGGCCGCTTTAAATCAGAAAACCTTTTCACGGGGAGTGATCCATGAAAAATATTGTTATCATCAAAACCGGAGACAGCATTCCATCGTTAGTGGCAAAACGTGGTGATTTTGAAGACTGGATTATCGCCGGAATGGCGAATAATCATCCATTTGATGTGGTGGTTGTGCCGGTACATAAGGGCGAAATGCCACCTGATTTTGATATGATTGCCGGTATTGTCATCACCGGCTCCCATGACTCCGTGACCGACCGGGCGGATTGGAGCGAAAAAACGGCAAATTGGCTGCTGAAAGCCGTTAAACGCGAAATACCGATACTCGGGATTTGCTTCGGACATCAGATTCTGGCATACGCCCTGGGGGGGAAAGTGGGCAGTCCACCCGGCGGACCTGAATTCGGGACCGTACCTGTTTCATTGACCCCGGCCTCCATGAAGGACCCTGTTTTGGGCAATTTACCCCGGACGGTCGAAGCTCAAACCTCCCACTACCAGTCGGTACTGAACCTCCCTCCGGAAGCAACGCTTCTGGCATTCAGCGAGAAAGACCCTCATTCCGCCGTCCGCTACGGGGCATGTGTGTGGGGTGTTCAGTTTCACCCTGAATTTGATGCCGGTATCGCTGCAGCGTACATTCATGAATGCAGTGAAATAATTGAAAAATTCAACTACAACTCCGCTGCGTTGTCAGACAGTTGCAAAGATACCGATACAGGCGGTATCATCCTGAGGCGATTTGCAAAATTCGTGGCCGATGGATCGTAAATATCAATTATGTTGCCTTGTTTCCTGCCCTGCGCACCATCAATACCATTAAAAGGGTTTGAAGCGCCGACAGAACAACAAAATAGATCATCCATCCCGGAACCCCCAGAAACAACGGCTGAATACTTTTCCATGCCCAGAAATCCATTGCCAGTATAAAAATTCCCGACAGCAGGTAAAAATAGGGGTCAAAAATCCATCCCGGTATCCTGAATACAAGGTCCCCGCATTTCCAGGCCAGCACCAGATGAGTTGTAAGATAGACTGCAAAAGTAACCAGCATCACCCATATCACCGGCAGAAACGGGCCGGCGGGCACCAGCTTGAAATAAAAAACCAGCAGCGCACCTTCCCCGATGAAAATCGAAAGAATGGCCGCAAGCGGAAATACTTTTTTAAAATACAGTCCGAAAACAACCGTGGGGAAAAGTACCGCCAGCCCGGTAAAGGTCTGGGTTGCAATCTGCAGAATCGTGGCAGGCGGCTTCCAGGCCAGGGCCAGGCCCGCCAGGCTGAGAAAAATGACAAAAATTCGACCGGCGGCGCTGCCCCGGCTCTTGCTCCTGCCTGCAAGGGGAAGAATATCCCTGGTAAAAATTGAGCTTAAAGTAAGCAGTTGTGAATCCATGGTGGACATCAGGGCCGCCAGACCGGCTGCCATAACAAGGGCCGCCATAAAATCTCCCGAGATCAGGGTCAGAACCATGGGCAGAATTCGATCAGCCTGTTTTCCCGCAAGATCAGGAAAGGAGAGTCGTCCAAGAACCCCCACTGAAATGGGAAGAATAAAAACAACCGTGCAGACCAGGGGATACAAAAACATGATACGCGAAAGTATCTTTTCGTTTTTGGCTGAAAAAAACCGCTGGAACAGCTGGGGAAACATGGGATCACATAAAAACCAGAGCAAAATAAAACTGAACCATATCCCGCATGTGAACTTTCCCTGGCCCCCTGGCCTTGAAAAAAGTTCGGGAAATGATGCCAGGACTTTTTGATTGGCCGCAATAAATCCGCCATAAAAACGTGCCACCATGACCAGTGCCGCCAGCAGCAGAAAAAACATGAGCAGACCCTGGAACAGGTCGGTCCAGGCTACGGCCCGCAATCCACCGCGCAGTGTATACAGCAGGATAATGGCCGTTACCAGCATGCATCCGTACAGGTAGGGCAACCCCACCAGTTCCTCTAAAGCGTAGCCTGCGGCCATGGGCTGCAGCGCCAGGTAAGGGATTGTAAAAATGATCATGATAACGGCAAACAGAACCGATAAAAAGGGGCTTTGATACAATTCCCTCACCAGTTCAGGTGGCGTAACAATCCCGCGACCATGGCCGACCTGCCAGATTTTACGTCCTAAAATCCAGAACGTCAGGGCCATAAAGCCGGTGCCGAACCCCATAATGGGAAAAAATGCATACCCGTCCCTGTATCCGGCCCCGGATGTGCCGAATACCGTAAATGCCGAAAAATTGGTAGCCACCATGGTTCCCAGCAGAATCACCGTGCCCAGTTTGCGATCCGCCAGAAAATAGGTTTCCGGCGATGATTTCCAGCGGGTCCTGGCGATGAACCCGATGCAGAGCACCGTTAAAAAATATACAACAAGGACGGTAATTTTGGTGATCATGGCTGTCTCCTTAGTTATTCACTTTTCAATTTAGTTCCGTATCTTACTGGGGCCAAATAAAAAAAACGCCACCCCGTAAAGGTCGGGATGGCGTTTGCCTGGCATAACCTGTTATATTCGAATCTGCTTTCTTTTTTTTAAGCCCTTATAACCGGTTTTAAATGGCCTGTCAAGCCGTGATGCCATGGTAAGGGCAAACGAGTTTCATATAAGCGGCACCACATGAAACCTCCCTGATTTTTTAGGATATTTTTTGATGAAGTGATGGGAGCATAATTTTTTCCAGTGAAGCACGCTGGTGCTCAAACGCCTCTTTGGTTTCCGGAACCGGACAGGCAATCATATCGTCAAATCGGAGAGTTACCCTGGTAAATGGCTTAGGTACCATAAAGGTGTCCCAGCTTTTGAAATACCAGGCTTTCTTCGCGTTTACATAAACAGGTACAATCACCGCATCGGCTCCGGACGCCATGGAAATGACACCGGGTTTTACAACCCCGGCGGGCCCTCTCGGGCCATCTAAAATATGTGCGGCAAGACCGTTTTCTTTTAACTTGAGGATCACCGCACGCAGTGCCGAACGGCCGCCCCTGGAGGAAGATCCCCGTACAGCGCACCATCCTGTCCGGTTGGCAATCCATGCAGCGATATCCCCATCGGAACTTTTGCTGATCATAATACCCGGTTTGTATTTACTGTATTTTCTAAATTGACGGATTCCAACAAAAAACTGCTGATGCCAGCAGCAGAGCAGCACCCTGCCGCCATTATGGATATGATCCAGCCACTGCTTTTCATTTTCAACGGCAAGGCGAAATGTCGCGGAATAAAAGCGGATGAGCCAGTATAAAAAAGACAAAAATGGTTTTGATGTGATAATTGCAAATTTTAATTTTTTCGACATGAGACCTCGATTTTAAATTTATCCCGCGACAATATCTATGGCAAAAAATTGCTGCAAACGATACAAACAATGAGTTGATTTTTCTGGATGTTAGTGTACCTGTCCCGGTTGATCCGGAACTGCAAATACAATCTGTTGTCGTTCATGGGTGAAGCTGAGTACATTTTTTCATTTCCGGGGTAACATCAAAACAAACGGAATGCCGATTAATCCCATGGCGGCACTGATTAAATAGGTCGCATTCAAGCCTATGCGGTCAGCGATGAATCCGACCACGACTACCACCGCCGATCGGGCAATAAAAGAGATCATCATAAAAAGCCCGTTGGCAGCCGCCGGACTGTGCCCGGCATTTTCCTGGACCAGGGCCAGCATTACGGGGGTGGTCGACAATAGGGTAAAACCGACGACAAGGAGGGCGGCCAACCTCAGCCACCCGTCAGTCAAAGCAAATAGAAACAGGAAAAGAGGCGCTCCCATCAAAGAGAGCAGCAGTGTTTTGCGGCGACCAAACCAATCGCTGATTGAACCGGCCGTCAGAACACCTGTGACCCCGGCGGCTTCAAACAAAGTCAGTGCGATGCTGGCCAGCCACAGATTGTTGGTTTCCATTTTGATATAGGTTGGTAAAAAAGCGGTTATGGAAGCATGCATGAAGCCGCGGGCGATCAGGATTGCCGTCAGGGGCCGGAGAACATGGCGCAGGCCGCGCCATGTTCCCGGAACCGATAATTTGCGCTTTGAACCTGTTTTTTTAACCGGGAGCCTGCGGAATTTAAAATATAACCAGACCGATGAAAGTAACCCAAAAATCATTACCGGATAAAAATTTTTCAGGCCAAAAAGGGAAACTGCGGCCACGGCCGCCAGAGGACCGATGGCCCTTGCCAGTTCTCCGCCGGTCATAAAAAAACTCATTCCACGGCCTTTTTTACCAGCGGACAGCTCTGCAACCATGACCGGTGCCGGGACATGAAACATGCTGACACTGATTCCGGCTATAAATAAAAGAATCAGCAGCACGCCATAGCTCGGTGCCATCCCTATCAGGCTCATTGGAACCGCAGTGATGGAGGGGGCCAGAATAACAAAATAGCGAACGCTGATGCGGTCGGCCATCACACCGAGTTGGGGGTTGATCAAGGCCGGAATCTGCATGACCGTTGTAAGAAAGCCGGCCTGGGTCAGTGACATGGACAGCTTTTCAATCAGAAGCGGCAGGAGTGGTGCCAGAAAACTCGAATAGACATCATGGATAAAATGGGCGATGGAGAGTGCCAGGATATTTCCCGTTTGAAAAAAAGCACCGTCTCCGGCTCCGGTATGTTTATCTGCTGCTAAAGCGGATTCAGGTTTCATTAATTGATTCTCATATTTTCTTTTTTGACGATGGTTATTTCCCTGATACATCAATTCGGAAATCTTTCACATACACCACCACGGGGTCACCGTAACAGTGGATTTTTTCCCCACAACCGTATCACCCCTGAAAATAACAATACCTGTTTCCGAAGTATTTCCCTTAAGTCCGAGCCATGCGGAGATATTTGATTTCATCGATGAATGATAGGTTTTTGAGGATTTAATTTCGATGGGAAGAAGGCGCATACCGTTTTCAACGACCAGGTCAATCTCATTGCCGGTTTTATCCCGCCAGAAATACAACGGCGGTTTTTCACTGATATGGTGCAGCCTTTTATAAAACTCGCTAATGATAAACGTTTCAAAAATATTACCAAAAAGCGGATGATTCATCAATTCATCCGGTTTTCGGATTGATAAGAGAAAACAAAGCAGGCCGGTATCCGTAAAATATAACTTGGGTGTTTTTACAATACGTTTTTTGAAATTACGATAGTAAGGCGGCAGCAGGAAAAGAATACCGCTTGTTTCCAGCAGGGAGAGCCATTTTTTAACCGTTGGCTGAGAAATGCCGATGGCATTTGAGATGCTGGTATAGTTGACAAGTGTTGCAGACATGGTGGCGCATATTTTGATAAAATTCTCAAAAATCTTCAAATTTTCAACATTTACAAGATTGCGAATATCCCTTTCAACATACGTAAGAATATAATTTTCAATCCATTTTCCCGGGTCGAGTTTTTTATCGTAAATCCTGGGATACATCCCTGTAAATATGCTTCTGAAAATATCTATCGTGTCGCCGTCTTTAATATATCCGGTCTTAATGGAAAAAATTGAATCAATATCCGTGTCCGGTTTTGCCAGGAAAAGTTCATTGATCGTAAATGGGTACAAATTAAACGTAATGATTCTGCCCGCAAGTGACTGGGTGATTTTTTCCATGAGCAGGAACTGCTTCGAACCGGTCAGCACATAACTTGCCGGAACTGCATCCGTTTGATCAACTATCTCCTGAAGATAGGAAAAAAGAGAGGGAACACGCTGTATTTCATCCAATATGAGATTTTTTCCATGATCATCAAGAAAACCACGGGGATCATCCATGGCCATATGGCGCAGATCGAGGTTTTCCAATGACAGGTATTTGTGGTCGGGGAACAGGTGGCGAACCAGTGTTGTTTTTCCGCTTTGCCTCGGGCCGACTACTGCGACCACTGGATATTCCATGCTATATCTGCGGATGAATGTTTCAAGCGTTCTTTTAATCATGACAGGACAAATCTAAAGTTAAATTTTGGATTTGTCAATATAAAACTGCAGGAATCTCCTGTTATCATAATCCGGGAAAGCGGTGCTGCTGGATTTTTGGTACGCCGTCCCATAGGCGGATGGGTGTACGGAACCGTGAATTCTCCCCAAAAAATGACTTTCTGGATTATTTACCTGCCCCTCTCATTAATCTGCGATAGCCGTTTCAACCAGTTTCATAACCTCGTTTACGGGTATTCTTTGTTTCGTCTTGGCAATAAATCCTGTTTTGTTTTTTGCGATACATTTTTCGGAATTTGCCCAGAATTCAAACTGTGAAGAGAGGATTTTGGCACCCCTGATTACGCTTTGTCCGAATGAGCGCATCAAGGGGTAAATCTCACCGGGATTTTGTTCAAACAGTTCAATCACCCAGATTTCGGGATTTGCCAGTTCCTCTTCTGTGGGATGTCGGCGCTCTATCGTATACGTGACGTCATCATTGACGGCTAATACAAGGGATGTGGCAAAAAATTCATCAAAATGTGCTGTGCCCGGATGTGTGATAATCAGATTGTTCATTTTAAAAGCGCCTTTTTTCAAATCATGTTTTCCTTTGTTACCATTAACAACCGGGATATTCTAAAGTAATTTTACCCAGATTCCCTTTTCTGAATTCACTCAAAACAACCCCGGACACCCGCATATAATCGACAATACCTGCTTTCAAAAGGCAGCCCCTTTTGGCTGCAGTAGTTTC